>NZ_LS992154.1:600000-900000 GCF_900239975.1 Chlamydia poikilotherma
GAACTTCTTTTTTTTGGCAAGGAGAAGGAAAATTATAATCTTTCTCAGCTTAGAAACCAGCATATTGGTTTTATCTTCCAAAACTTCTATCTCTTAGAAGATGATACTGTAATCAAAAACATCTTAATGCCTGCAAGTATTGCTCGAAAAAGTATTTCTAAAGGATCTTCAGCTTATAAAAAAGCCTTACAATTGATAGAATCTGTAGGCTTATCTCATAGAATACACTCACGATGTTGCAATCTATCAGGAGGAGAAAAACAACGTGTGGCTATTGCTAGAGCATTAATAAACGATCCATCAATTTTACTCGCAGACGAACCTTCAGGAAATTTAGACGATCAAACTTCACAATACATTCATAATCTTCTTTTATCTCAATCACATGATTCACGTGGAGTGCTTATTGTAACGCATAATAAGCAACTCGCACGTCAATGCCACCGTGAAGCGATTTTACAAAATGGAGAACTCTTTTTCTAATATCATTCTTTTTTTGCTCCCGTAGACACGTCTAAAGTATATCTAGGAGGATGCTTTAGAAGAATCTCTTCACTTAATAGATCTATAGATGTGTGATAACGCGATTGTCTGTTAAAATATTTAAGAAGTCTATTTTCAGGATTTCTTATTTCTCCCATAAAAATAGATTCCTTTTTCAACCCTAAGTTATCAAAATCCTTCCAAGTTAAAAGAGAAATCAAAGGTTCATATAAATGATGCCTTTCATCGGAAACTTCTCCAAGACAAGGAACGGCAAATTTGCGTACGCCTTGTTTATTCCCATCAAGAGCACACAGAAAATCCCAATTCTCAAAATCTAATGATTTAATTAAACATAGCTGTTCCCAAGAAACACCATGTATACATAATTCCAACAGAGAGTTTTGAATTCCTTTAAAAAATCTTGTAATGTCAATACCTAAATTTTCATCGCCTTGTCTTACCACCTCTAAACAAGCATCTGATATTCTATGTTTTATTGCTTCTAGCTCCTCATTTTCCCAATCTTCATTACGAACATATAAACAGCATGTATTAAAATCCTCTCTAGTTATTTTCTGAGCGATAAAATGGGTATTTTTTAAAAAAATAGTTTCGGCATTCTTACAACCTCCTGCTCTTCCTAACCAATAAGACGCTATTTCTTCACGAGATAGATTAGCAAGCCCTCCAGCAGGAACATTTGGAGCTATTTCTATAAATTTCTTTAACCAATATATAGGACAGTTTTTAGTTAATACAGTATCTAAAGGAACAAGCTCTCTTTGTTCAAGACCATCTGTAAATTTAGAAATTCCATATTTATTTAAGTCTGTCCTTAACTTTTTAGGGAAAGCTACTAAATATTTATCGAAAGAAATATCCTGATCTTTAACCGCTTCTTCTAAGCCGTGGAGCAATAAACGTGTTTCCTGAATAGTAAGTTGTTTTTTCTGAATGAAATCACAAAAAGCTTCGGGATAATTTTCCTTAAAAACTGCCTTAAATCCCTCAGGCATATTCTTTCTTAAGTAATTTGTTAAGATTGTAAAAATAAATAGCGCGAGAGCCAAACCACCAAAAATTCCAGCCCAAATGAATCCTATAGGAGTGGCCATAATAATTGCAGGAATAATTGCTAAAATCAAACTAATGGAAGAAATAACAGCCATAATAATGGCTACAGTCAAACGATCTTGAATGCGCTTATCAAACGAATAAGAAGCATGGCATCGGCAATCATTTTTAAAAAGAGAATGTAAAATAATTCCTGACATAATAAGCACCCTAGGACACGCAGATTTTGATAATTAAAATTATGATTGAGCTTCTATGAATTAGGATTGAAAGAATCCTATAACAAGGTGTCTGTAAGCACACGAACGGAAATCGAAGTGTGTTCTTTATCTCAGGTAGTATAGCAATCAGATAGTTCTACTAAAAACTTTATTGTAATGATCCTGTGTTTTGCTTATTATAACCTTGTAAATAAGGTTCTTAAAAAAGACAAAGATAATAGCTGTCATCTCATTCTGTAAAATAAAGAAATAAATCCATCTTATTTAGAGTGATGACATTTAATAGCCCATGAATCTAAGAGGAACGCCTTCCTGCGGTTCTCTAAGCATGATAAAGTGGATTTGATTTACCTTTCAAAAAATGATCAATTTATATTAATTATCTTTTGGAAATATGCCTGAAGATTGCTTTTGTTGCTTTTTATTTGGAAAAAAAATTGCACAGATTTATAATTCTTTCTTCTGATAAGGCGGTTATATTACTATGGAAAAAAGAAAAGACACGAAAACAACCATTGCTAAAGCATCTGATGCTCAGAATAAGTCTTGGTATGTTATCGATGCTACAGGCAAAACCTTGGGAAGACTTTCTTCAGAGGTGGCAAAAATCTTGCGGGGCAAACACAAAGTAACTTATACGCCTCACATAGCAATGGGTGATGGTGTTATCGTTATCAATGCTGAAAAAGTGCATTTAACAGGCGCTAAGAAAGGTCAAAAAATATATCGATACTATACAGGATATATTTCAGGAATGCGTGAAATTCCTTTTGAAAATATGTTAGCTAAAAAACCATCTTATATTATCGAGCACGCAATTAAAGGTATGATGCCCAAAACTCGCTTGGGTAAACGTCAGTTGAAATCTCTAAGAATATTAAAAGGAGATTCCTACAAGACATTCGAAGCTCAGAAGCCGATTTTATTAGATGTTTAATTTGGGGTAAGTTGTGGTAAAAAGTACAATAGAAGAATCAGTAGCTACTGGAAGAAGAAAACAAGCGGTATCTAGCGTTCGCCTTCGTCCAGGAACTGGTAAGATTAATGTAAATGGAAAAGCTTTTGATGAATATTTTCCTTTGGAAATTCAAAGAGTTACCATTCTTTCCCCATTAATGAAAGTTCTTGGAAACATTAATGAATTTGATCTAGTTATCCGTATAAATGGTGGTGGAATTCAAGGACAAGTAATTGCAACTCGCTTAGGGTTAGCAAGAGCTTTATTGAAAAAGAACGTTGATTCAAAACAAGAATTAAAAAGTCACGGTTTTCTTACTAGAGATCCTAGAAAGAAAGAACGTAAAAAATACGGACATAAGAAAGCACGTAAGAGCTTCCAATTCTCCAAACGATAAAGTCCGTTCTTTTTTATCAAAAGCAAGCGAGTTTATTTCTTACAATTCGCTTGCTTTTTTATTTTCTAAACCTACAACAATCTTAAAAATTCTTTAATTGATAGCTTATCTAAAAAAAGATCTTCCTTTTTCTAGGTATTCCGAAAAATGCTTTTCCTTGGTGATTCAGAGTTTGGAACCTATCTTTACTAAACTCTATATCTACTCCTAAAGAAAAATGTACAATCTTACCAAGAGTTTGAACTGCATGAATTAAACATGTTGAACTTTTCTTTAACATTACGTGAGAAATTTGTGTGTCTTGATCATTTTGAAGAAAAACAAAACCTCCGAGAGGAAGATCTTTAAAACCCTCAACTAAGTCACAATCTTTATATTGATCTCTAGCATTCCTAGGAATACTCAATCCATTCGCTTGAAATAGAATATTCACAAATCCTGAACAATCTAATCCATAATTTATAAGAGAGTGGTGAACACAACGTCCTCCCCATAGATAGGGAAGATCTAAAAAGCTCTCGGATTCTTTAAGTAAAAGATCGATAGATACTGGTGCACCACAAAAACGTACGTGATTGACATTACAAAAAGGAACTTCCTTATCAAAAGGACATCTCATTCCATTTTTAATTTCTTCAGGAAGGTTTACTTTACCTCGAGAATCTATCGATAACGGAGAACCATAGGGCAAGGGTATGTGCCATGGCTCTAAAAAAGCGTTAAAGGACTTAACAACCGCATTGGGTAGAATGTATTGAGTTAGGAAAGAAAATGAAGTTTTTGAAGATACCTGTTTAACTGGATAAGGACGCCAAATACCGTGATCACGAACCAATTGAGAGTAAGCGTAGTATGTATTCTTATTAAAAAGTAAACGCTCTCCAAAAAGTAATTGCGTCTCTAAATCACCATTTTTAGATGAAAGGTCTGAAACAGATGCATAAAGTTGATAGTGTTTCATCTTTCTTATCCATAGTAAAAATTTACTTGCAAATCTAGACTTTGATGGAAGATAGGATACTTTGGAAAACTTCATCAGGAGATACTTCAGAAGGAATACGTTTTAATTTTCCTAGATCTTCATAATAATTAATTAAAGGAGCTGTAGATTTTTCATAACTTTCTAATCTTTTATGAATAACCTCTAGATTGTCATCAGAACGACGAATTAACTTAATACGACACGTTGGGCATTCATTAAAACCTTGGCTTTGATTATATACGTAATTACATGAAGGGCAAATAAATCGAGAATGAATTCTACGAATAATCTCCTCATCAGAAACATCCAATTGTAGCACAAGGTAATCTGCATTAGATTTAACCAAGAAATCATTAAGAAAAACCGCCTGATCTAAAGTTCTTGGAAATCCATCGATAATACATCCACACTGACATTCTGGTTTGATTAGAGTCTCTTCTACAATCTCACAAACAAGATCGTTCGGAACGAGCAGACCCTTATCTATATATTCTGCAGCTTTGATTCCTAGGGGAGTCGCTGATTTTATAGCAGATCGAAAAAGATCTCCTGAACTAATGTGGGGGAGGCCCAGCTGATTAGCAAGACGTTGCGATTGTGTGCCCTTGCCTGACCCTGGAGGCCCCATAATAATATAAAAAATATTCTTTAGCATAACCGCCATCAAATCTTTGCCTACATAGGGCACTTACATAAAGGTGGGATCTTAATTGTTGTAAATGAGCATCAAAGAAATGCTATTTAATAAAACTTTTAGAAATTAAAAATACAGAAATAGGATAGGAAAATTACTCTCTATTTGCAATCAAATAATTTTTATAAAAATAACTCAACACCTTATGTTCATTTTCAAAATTATTTGAAATATAAAGGTTATCGGAAATATAATTCCTAGTTGATTTCATATTTGATTATTAAAAACAACTCATAATGGCAAATCCTATAGATAATCTTAATCCTAACAGGATGGTTTTAAATTTCTTAGATTCCATTACAACGAAGAACTCTATTTATGAAATCACAAAATATGAATACGGCCCCCTAGCTAAACTAATAGATTCTCAGTCTGTTGAGAATCTTGATGTCAATAATCTAGCGATCATAAATAATGTTTTCACTTTAGAAACATCTCCTCAATTTCAAAGAGAAATTCACCCTGCTGTACAGCTTGGGTCAGAATATTCGATAGACTCTTCTTCACAAGGAAGCTTTTGTTTTGACTTATCAGAAAATTCTAATCTTTTTCTCACGCTTATTCATGAACTCTGTTCTGTGATTAATGTTATCTATCAAAATACTATCGGTAGCGTAATAAGAAACACGATTAATATTTGCTCACTGGTGCAAAAGAGTTTCCTTTTCTATCGTAGTGAGAAGAGAATTATAAAATTCCTTAATGAAAGTAATAACATATCTTCGTTTAAACGAGGTGGGTATCTAGCTTCAGCAGCAGCTTTAAATCACGCTAGAAAATCTGCATTATCTTTACTTGCTTGGAAAATATTTTCTCTAGCTACAGCAATACTTTCAGTATTAGCCATTATAGCATTTGTTTTAGGATGTATATTTGCATTTAATTCTGGTGGCATTTTTTCGGATGTATTTTTTATGTCTCCGGCAGCATGGACACTGGGTGGAGGAGGGCTCGCCTTTCTTCTTTTAGGGATGCTTTCCATCCCATACGCTCACTGTAGCCATAACCGCCGAAAATCTGCAATTGATTCTATTCACCGTTCTCTCTTGTGTCTGCATATTAGCGAACAAATTCGTGTATCTGCTCAAGATTCTAATAATCTGGCTTCTATAGTAGCTAGAAATTGTTTGAGTCCCCACAGCGATCTTTTAGATCCTCAAGTCTTTCCTCTTTTCACTCCTTCTGAAGAATCGATGAGAGGGCGTAATATAGAGCACCCAGAACATGTACAGAGAACTAGAATAGAGGAGATCCCTACCTCTGTCCCAACTTCAACTTCTCATAGAGGAAGTTTGATGCCGTCGCCTCCTATTCCTCCTCCTTATGCAGAACTTCCGCCAACCTATGAAGAGGTTGTGAAAGAAGATAGAATAAGAAATCAAAGTAATAGAAATTAATACTTATCAAGTTTGAGGTTTTACTATGGCGTGTTATTTAACTTTCGGTAATGAAGATATTAGCGATTATTCAACTTCGCAAAAAGCTTCGTGCGTAGCTTTTGATCTCATTACATTTCCTGTAGTTTCTGTAATTGTGAGTATTTTAGCCTCGGCTATTTTACTTATAAAAATAATTGCCAAAACATTAAAATTCTTATTCCAGCTCATTACTGCTCGATGCAGAGGGGATGAGGAAGTATCTCTAAGACAAGCTTTTGGTGGATTAAGAACAGAAATGATCACCGAGCATTTAATACTTTTACCTTTAATAGGTTCTATTCTTCACGGATTGGCACTCGTTTCTAAAGCCGATCAAAATGGATATGCGGACCTAGGATCCTTAGATTCAGCTGTTTATTTTATGGAAAGTACGCCGGCATACTTGAACAATCTGATTAAATGGTAAAAAATTCTTAAAAAACCAAGAGATTGTAAAGATCTTGGTTTTTTTAATTAAAAATATAATCTTGAGATAAAAGTTGAAATAATTTATAATTCTGTCCTGGTATATTTAATATACATAAGAAATATGACAGCTACTTCTTTAAATAGTAAGCTTTTAGCATCTAACGAGGCTGCCCGAAGTGCGCTTGTAAACCTTACGGATCAAGGGTCTCTTGATTTTATAGAATTATCTCCGAATTCTCCGGCAAAACATTTTTTGCTCAACCGCTTTAAAGCGACCTCTGCATCAATAAATAAATTGGCTACAACGAGCTCTGCTTTGCAGCCTACAGGCACGGCTCCTGATGAAATAGAGCTAGCATTTGCCATGATGTCCACTTCAAATGCAGTGTGTCACTGTATTGAGCACATTCTTTGGATGCATGCTCTATCTAATTTATGTCGTGGTGGGGGATCAGGGAGCAATGCGGATTCTATCATTGTTGTTTTTGTTTGTAGTATTCTTGTTATTTTAATTTTAGCGATTTTTGGTTCTTCCTTAGGGTCAGCTATTTTAAGCTCTATGAAAATCCATAGTGCTTCTAAAGAGATCTTTAGATTAGAACGTACTAACAAAGATATTATCCACAGTTTAGTAGACTTCCGTATTAATGATGAGACTGGGGCCAGATCGAAATCTGCTGCTCTAATTAGTTTAGAAGCAAATAAAGAGTTAATTTCTGCCTACAAAAATTACAAAGCCTCTAAAATTGCCTTCTTGGTTTGTGCTATTATTTGCTCTATTGCTCTATTAGCATTAGCTGCGGGAGCTATATTAGGTATTTTCTTCTCGGGACCTCTAGCTGCTGCCGCTATTACTGCTGCTATTATTGGTTGTTGTGCTGGGGGAGGAGGCTTATTACTTATCGGATTGATAAGCTTTATGATTGCTTCCGTATACATGGCTAAAAAACAACAAGCCGCTGTTTTACATTTAAATAGCGCCACTCTCCATTCTATGGTTGCGGATCAAATCCTGAATAATCCTGATGAATACAAGAGAAACACGATCAGTCAGACGGTTGTGCAGCAGACTCTAGTAAAATATCCTCAAAAGCTATTTAATCAAACGGAACGCGCATATCTAAATATGGGACATTCCTCGCGCAGCGCGGAACACACATCTCCGTCCCCAAGCGCTCCTGCTTACTCGGATCATCCTCCTTCCTATTCTGATTGTTTAGCACTTCCACCGAGTTATGAAGAAGCAACAAGATCGGGATCGAATTAAGGAAGAAATTTTCTTGTCTTAGATTGGAAATGTAAATTTATAACTTAGATAACATCTAATTTATAAAGCGAGGAAATCGAGTCGAAATCTTTCGAATCATAAGCATCTACAGAAAGAATCCAAAATAAGGGAGTTTTCGCTTGTCCAATGAGCTCTATAGGATAAGGCTGTGACTGCTTATCTTTAGGGAAAAATATACTACTAACAATAGTTTTTTTATTCTCTCCTTGAACATAAACGACTATATGTTTCGCTTTGTCGACAACAGGTAAAGTAAGGGTCATTCTTTCAGTTTCTAATTGAGGAACTTTATTAAACACGACTAGACGCTCGTGTTCTTTTAAAGCTTGTGTATTTGGAAATAATGAAAGGGTGTGTCCATCTTCACCAAGCCCAAGCATAATCATATCAAAACTTGCTTCAGGAATTATAGACTCTATGAGATCCTGGTATTTTCTAGCTCCATCAGGATCTTCAGTTTCCATACGAAAAATCTGTTCCTCTGGAATATACAAATCCCGAAGAATGCTCATAGCCTCTCCGTAATTACTTTCGTAAGATGTATGAGGAACACTTCTTTCATCTCCCCAAAATAGAAAGATCTTTGTGGGATCAGAAATTTTTTCTTTATTTTTTACAATCTCTTTAAAAATTTCTAGGGGAGTCCTTCCTCCAGAAAGAGCAACGTAAAAAGCTCCTCGTTGTTTGATTGATTTATTAGCACTCGCTATCCAATCTTTACTTGCCAGATCAATGAATAATTCTGGTTTCTTTATGAGGAGGAGTTTATTTGTATCGTTAAAGTTAACTAATGTTGCCATAATCGTCTCAAAATAAAGTTAAGTTACAGGGGGCGCCAACTTCTTCCGTCTGCTTGTAGTAGTTTCTCTGCTTCCTTAGGGCCTGAAGACCCAGCAACATAATTAGGGAAATACACATCAGAGGAATCTTGCTCCCAGCGCTTTAGAATCGGTGTAAATAGTTTCCAAGAATCCATAACCTCATCGCTACAGGTAAATAAAATCCTATCACCTAGAATACAATCGCAAAGCAATCTTTCATAAGCTTCTGGCGCCGTTGTTTTAAAATAAGTATCATAGCGAAAATCCATTTTCACAGGACGTACAATATTATTCATTCCAGGAACTTTACAGTTAAATTTTAGTGCAACGCCTTCATCTGGTTGTATACGGATAATTAAAAGATCGTTTTCTACAGGACATACGGGACAAGATTCAGATTCAAATAAAGTGGAGTAGGATTTTTTGAAAATGATAGAAATATCTGTAGAACGTTTGGAAAGACGTTTTCCTGCTCGAAGATAAAAAGGAACTCCCAACCAACGCGGGTTGTCGATAAACATCTTTAATGCTACATAGGTCTCCACCATAGAATCTGGGGCCACATTTTCTTCTTCATGATAGCCAAGAACAGATACACCTTGCACTTCTCCAGGACCATATTGACCACGGACAACATCTTCTTTAGAGAATGGATGTACTTTTTTAAGAATATTGATTTTCTCTTTTTTGATTTCTTCGGAATTGAATATTGAAGGGGGTTCCATGGTTAATAGGCAAAGTAACTGCATCATATGGTTTTGCACCATATCACGAAGCATTCCCGATTTTTCAAAGAAGTTACCTCGGGTACCTATGCCTATAGATTCGCTAACACTAATTTGCACATGATCAATGTATTGGGAGTTCCAACAAGATTCAAATAGAGTATTAGCAAAACGTATCGTAAGGATATTTTGTACAGTTTCTTTCCCTAGATAATGGTCTATGCGATAGACAGAATCCTCATCTAGATTATCGTCTATATACTTTTGCAGTTCTTCAGCGCTTTGTAGGTCGACACCGAAAGGTTTTTCTATAATTACACGCGACCAAGGTTTACCTTCTCCTTGATCATGATAGAAAAGGTTGTGTTTGTTAATGTTTTCAATAATTTCGGGGAAGTAATCTGGGGGTGTTGATAGATAAAATAGACGGTTCCCTTGTGTCCCGTATTTCTTATCGATATCTTCAAGTCTCTCTTTCAATGAAGCATAGCCTTCCGAAGAAGAGAAGTTTGATTCGTGATAAAATATACGGGATTCAAATTCTTCCCAAATACGAATATCAAGCTCTTGAGCACGTGAAAAATTTTGTATTGCTTGCTTCATTTCTTCGCGAAATTGTTCATGGCTTTTCTTTCTCCTAGCAAAGCCTACACAAACAAAATTTTCAGACAGCCTTCCCTCTTTAATCAGATGATACAATGCTGGAAATAACTTTCGTGCTGTAAGATCTCCGGTAGCACCAAAGATCACCATGACACAGGGGGGACATGGGGGCAAAGTTCTCCCACCATCTTTATTTTCATTACTTGTCATTTCCATCGTGCTTAAGGCCTCGTGACATAGCTAAAAATGCATAGAATAACAAAAAAAGAATAAAAATAACCACGAAGAAACTTACTTATTTCTATATGAGAATTTAAATTAAATTCATATCGGCAAGAAGACGAACCTGTTTAGGATCCAAAGATCTAGAATCGTCTCTCATATTAATAGACAGACTTTTAGAATTCTGAAAACCTGTACATCCGTGAAATAATGTGGAGGAAATAGTGAAGGGATTTTTCTATCTATAAGGGGGATTACGGTGCTTTAACGTAGCGAAAATCCACGACTCCTGTAGGAGAAAAATTAAAATTCGACAGCTTTTTATTTAATGCGAAATGAAAAGCATCATGATAAATCGGCTCGATAATATGGAAAGTTTCTAAATATAGAGATGCTTGTGAAATTAGTTCGTTACGCTTTTTTAGATCCCTTTCTTCTTGAATAGTTGTTAAGAGTGTCATGAAATCTTTATGGTTCAATACATAGGGGGGCACTCCCGAGGGATGAGCAAAAATTGTTAGAAATGCCATAGGATCAGAGAAATCCGCGAACCATCCTCCTGTAGCTAATGAGAAATGTCCTGAGGCTAATTCCGTTTGTAAGAGAGCAAATTCTTTTCCTGCTATAGGAATAGAAAATCCCAAGATATCTTTCCATTGCTCACGAATCATCTGAACAAGTAAAGCACTTGCAGAAGAACCTGCGGGGAAGACTAGGGAATGACTCTCTAAATCTTTCGCTGAGATATTTAGCTCTTCTAAAGACTCTCGGAAGAGTTTTTTAGCTAGATATCTGCGTTGTTCTTTAGAAGGAAGTTCTAAACTTGGGTAGGTGTGTAAACTATTTGGCAGTAGATGCTGGGCAGGCTTCGCTCTATCCAAAAATATTGTAGAAACCAACGATTCTTTATCTAAAGCTAAAGAAAGAGCTTTTCTTAGCTTAGTATGGTTAAGAGGAAATTTATTCACATTAAAAGTTAACCAAGAAGTTCCTGCAACATCGAATGAATGGAGACTTCCTTTAGATTGTAGACGTGATAGAGTTTCTGTCGGGATACGCTCTCCCCAAGGAGGACCTTGCCAATGCAGCTTACCCTGATTAAATAATAAAGCAGCAGTATTTGCATCAGGGATAAAATGGACAGTGATTGTTTGAGTTTTAACTTGTTCTTGATTGTAGTAGTAAGGGTTTTTCTCTAAACGCAACCACTGCTTTTGTTTAATTTTTTTAGGATAAAAGGCGCTACTAGCAATAGGTAAAACCAATTGTGACTGTCGTTGAGCTTTATGAACAGGGAAAAAAATAGGCAAAGCTAAAAGCTTTAAAAAATGTGAGGTTGGGGATTCTAATTCGATAATTAATGTTTTATCATCTTTAGCATGAAAACCTACGTCCTCTTTAGAGAGTATTCCCTGCTGGATTTTCTTAATATTTTTAATAGAATCGAAAGCAAAGTTATAGACTCCTGAAACTTCTTGATTTACAACTTGTTTCCAAGAAGCAATAAAATCTTCAGCAGTTAGGGGATCACCATTACTCCAATATGCTTGCCTTAGATGAAAGATATATGTCTTTCCGTCATCGGATAGAGAATAGCTTTCTGCGAGTGCAGGTTCTAAATTTCCGGTATGAGTATTTTCCTGAACTAATCCCTCATAAATATGCTTAATTAAATTAATATCAGAAAGCAAACGGACTTCGCGAGGATCTAAAGATCTCGGATCGTCTTTCATATTTATAGAGAGATGATCTTGTGATTTGCGAAAATTTTTACATCCATGAAGCGTTAAGGAAGAAGAGATAAGGAAGCTGAGACAGATTCCCAACGATATCTTGCGCATGGAGTAATTCCTAAAGTAGTTTTTTCTGACAGAAACAGTTCTCGTCCTAATCCTGCTATCATGGCAGCATTATCGGTACATAACTTAGAAGAAGGAAAGTATAAAGGCAAATTTAGAGTGCCTTTCAATAAGTTTTGGAAATACCTATTGTTTGCTACTCCCCCTCCGACAAGTATCGATCTGCACGAAAATTTTTTTACAATATTAGGAAGTTTTTGTGCAATGGTCATGAAAGCAGCTTTTTGAAAAGACGCTGCAATATTATTTTTTTCGCTTTCAGAAAGCTCTGGAAGAGGTGTCCGATTATTACTATTATTGCCCTTAATTGCATAAAGAACGGCGGTTTTTAATCCGCTAAAAGATAAATCATATCCAGGAACTTTAGAAGGAGAAAAAGGGAAGGATTCCTCACATCCAAGAAATGCAATTTTTTCTATTAAAGAGCCTCCGGGATAAGGAAGTCCAAGGAATCGTGCCACCTTATCAAAAGTCTCTCCTATAGCGTCATCTCGAGTTTTCCCTATTAACTTGTAAGTTAAAGGATCTTTCATTAAAAACATAGCTGTATGGGCTCCAGAAACCACTAATCCTAAAGCAGGGAATTCCACATTTTCTGCTTCCATATGGGCTGCGTAAAGATGCGCTTCGACATGATTAACACCGACAACCGGTTTTTGGCATCCTATAGCTAAACCTTTTGCAAAGTTCACGCCTATAGCTAAGGAACCTATTAGTCCTGGTGTATTTGTTACTGCAATAAGATCAATATCCTCTAAAGAAACTCCTGACTCTTTTAAAGCAGATTCCACAACAGAAGGGAGTACCTTTAAATGAGCTCGAGAGGCTAATTCCGGAACAACTCCTCCATAAGATGCGTGATCTTCTTGTGAAGAGATTACATTAGCTATGATTTGTGCGTTAGTGTCTACTAAAGCACACGCTGTCTCATCACAAGAGCTTTCCAACCCAAGGGTAAGCATAAAAACCAAAGAAAAATATAAACCAGTGCTCTATAGTAAAGTGGTCTTCTGAATATCAGCAAGGAAAACTTCAAGAGGCAAAATGAAAAAAAATGTAGCAGTTGACGAAGCTTTAAAAGAAATTTTAAATAAAGAAGGAGCTTCAACTCAGGAAGAAATTTGCGAAAAACTCTCTTCTCTAGGGATTGCAATGACACAATCTTCCGTATCTCGTTGGTTAAGAAAGGTCCACGCAATAAAAATTCCTGGGGAAAAGGGCGCACGCTACTCTCTTCCTCCTTCAATAGACGAGTCTAACATTAAACATTTGGTTGTTTCTATTCGTCATAATTCTTCTCTAATCGTTATCCGGACAGCTCCGGGATCTGCTTCATGGATAGCAGGCTTAATTGACAACAAGTTTTCAGAAAACATCTTAGGAACTTTAGCTGGAGATGATACGATTTTTATTACACTCATCTCAGAGTCAATGATTTCCTTGATAGTCAAAGACATAGAAAACTTCTTGCTAGTTTTTTCGGATTAAGCGCATGATTATGCTTTAAGAGTAAATAAATATGCATAGCTGATTTATGGAACATGTGGCTGCTACAGTAAAGGTGCTATTACGTGGTTGTGGATATACGTTATTTGTTAGCGGAATTTCCATACTCTGTGGCTCCTTATTAGGTTTAATTATCGGAACAATCACATCGCGTTATTTTCCATGTCGCATTACACGATGCTTAGGGAATCTCTATGTTACGGTAATTCGAGGCACGCCACTATTCATTCAAATTCTTATATTTTATTTTGGTCTTCCTTCTATTATTAGGCTGGATCCTACACCACTAATGGCGGGACTAATTGCTTTAAGTATCAATTCCTCTGCTTATCTCGCAGAAAATATCCGTGGGGGAATCAATGCTCTATCTGTAGGCCAATGGGAATCCGCTAAAGTTTTAGGCTATAAAAAGTCGCAGATTTTCGTGTATATTATCTATCCACAAGTTTTTAAAAATATCCTGCCCTCATTAACAAATGAGTTTGTTGCCTTGATTAAAGAAAGTAGTATTTTGATGGTTGTGGGCGTTCCAGAACTTACTAAAGTAAGTAAGGATATCGTTTCTAGAGAGCTAAATCCAATGGAAATGTATAGCATCTGCGCTGGTTTGTATTTGCTTATGACATCTTTGTTTTCTTATATCGCTAGATTGTTAGAAAGAAGGAGTGGTTATGACTGTTAAGGTAAGAAATCTTGCTTATTCGATAAATGATAAACATATTTTATCAAAAGTATCATTCTCTCTAGAGGAAGGGCATATTACACTCTTTGTTGGCAAGAGCGGTTCTGGGAAAACAACCATATTACGTGCTCTTGTAGGATTGGTGGAGCCTTCAAGTGGAGATGTCTCTATAGAAGGAGAGACTCCAGCACTAGTTTTCCAACAACCCGAGCTTTTCCCACATATGACAGTTTTAGATAACTGTATGCATCCTCAAATGATCGTAAAGCATAGAAGTAAAGAAGAGGCTAAAGACAAGGCTTTTGATCTTTTAAAACTTTTAGACATTGAAGACATTGCCACAAGCTATCCTCCTCATCTTTCTGGAGGACAAAAACAACGTGTCGCTATAGTCCGCTCTCTATGTATGGATAAACGTACATTACTTTTTGACGAGCCTACATCCGCATTAGATCCTTTTTCAACTTCTGCCTTTAGACGCCTTCTTGAATCCTTAAGAGATCAAAACCTTACATTAGGTGTCTCTACTCACGACATGCACTTTGTTCAGGGATGTTTAGATCGTGTTTATCTTGTGGATCATGGGGAAATTGTTAGCACGTACGATAAACGTTATGGAGCTTTAGAGAGTGATCATCCTCTCAATCTCTATTTAAATTCTGCACGATAAATATTTGTAATAAACAGCTGCAAAAATGCAGCTGTTTCCTAGTACTTAGTAACGTTTCCAGCTACACGAGTAGGCAGCTTGTACAATATAAAGATCTTGAGGAGATGCTCCTTCCTGATGATTTTCTAAATATATCGACACACCACCACAGTTTTCCGGAATAGTAAATACCCGAGAATTTCCAGGAGCTAACTCTACTATATCGTAGCTATGTCCTCCTATCATCATGGTTCCTGTATGATGTAGAGGTATCTCCACATAGCTTGTATTACTTTGAAGTTCTTCCTTATCATTCCAAAAGGCGTAATCATAATGGCTTTTCAATTTGATGCTGGGATGTTTGCATTCCAGGATCGAGGGGATCAGTGCCTTAAGAGTCAAATCCCAAGTATAGATTCCGGGATATTTCCCGTATAAAATGTTATCATCTAATACAAAACAATGCTGCTCCTCTCTAGATAAGAGATATTTTAAAGAATTTATAGGGAATTTCCCTGAGAATGAAGAACTTCTTGCTCGCCAAGTAAATCCTAATATTCCTTGAGAAAGCAATTCTAAGGGAAGAGGGTAATCTACCTCATGACTCAATCCTGTTGAATAAAGAAGATTGGTTTCTATATCCGTAATTTGAGGTGATGCTATAGTTTCTATGGTTCCTTCTGAAAGAGATCGCGTTTCTAAATAACGCTCGAGATAATCCAAGGATATTGCATCAGACCGTTCTTTAGGATTTGCTAATCCTGTAATTCTATAACCATCCATATCTACAATACCACGAAATTTCCCTCCAGATACTGGCATCATTTGAAAGTTAAAAGTTGTTATCGAATTATCGTGGCTTTTGGTTTTTTCATATGTTTCATTAAGCTTATTGACTATAGGACGTAATTGTGTGCCCACATATCCCACCGATGCTGCATGAGAATCTTTAGGATTCTTAGGAGTTGCCAATCCTAAAATCGTATGATTATTCATATCAATATTGCCTGTGAGCATCCCTCCAGACAGAGGCAAAAATTTCTGATAGATCTCTATCAAAACTGCCTGGACAAGATAACTGTCATCATTGAGTGAGTCATCTATTCCTTCTTCAACAAGAGTCTTTAAACCCTTCAATTCTTCTAAAAGACTATGAAGGGAGAGTTTTATAAGACTCATATCCGTTTCTAAATCCTGAACTTTCTCATCTGTTTTTTTTGTATATAAACAATCAATATCCTCAGTATGTTTTGTTAAAATTGTCTTAATCTCTTGAATGTCTGTGTGAATCTTATTGAGATCTAAATTCAAAGGATCCTGTGAATTTCCCTTTATCTTTTCTACCATTGTTATTGTTTTTTGAATCATAGAAGCTAAGGGCTCATTCTTATTGTTAGCTGTAGGGTTAAAGAAAGAGTTTCGCTTTCTCATAGTTTTATCCTATGCAAATAATTAATTATAATCTGCACATTAATAAAATAATTTTAATTAATAAAATATTATTTGTTATTAATATTGATAATTAAAAACTATTTACTTTTATTAGCATTATTATCTTCAGGCATCTCTTGAGATTTTTCCCAAGGTAATGGTGATACAGTTTGCGGGGGAGTTGAATCTCCTAAGGAGGAGAAGAGTTTATCCGCTAAGGTACTGAATGGGCTTGCGATTGTATAGCTCTTTAGTAAAGCAATACGTGCATACGCTGAGGACCAATCCACTTCTGGTGAGGAGATAGACCCTCGAATTTTGATAAGGAAGAAGTTCTTTGTTTTTAGTGAGGTATTATGGAAGTATTTTTTAATGACTTCAGGATCAATTCCCAATGTCATGGAAATCCTATCTTTAATAATATCAGTTTTTCCCCAGAGAGCTAGGCGTATTCTATCATCAATCAGTGCATCGAAGCGCTTACAAATAATAGTGCCTTTTTGTACTGAGAAGAATATAGGTGTAAACCACGATTCTACGAACTGTTTACTTTCTTCAATATCCAAAAATTTAAATAGATCATACATGGTTCCTGTATTTGCTATAGAAATTTTACCAAAGTCTAAACTTGCAGATTGGATTCGAAATTCTTCAAATGAGTAAGGAGAAATAGGAAGATAGAAATTCTCTTTACTTACTTGTAGTAAAACTGGATGTTGCGAATAGGCATTTCCTGAAATTAAAGGGTTAAATTCTTGGAAAAATGCCTTATTGATTTCTTCGTTAATATGCAGGGTAGCTACAAGGTCATCTTCTAGCAGAATGGCTTTTTCTTTTAAGATGAGGGGGATATACGCTTGAAGATTCGCAGAGTCTACTTTTACCGTTATAGGTCCCTCACCTCTAAGAAAATGATGACTCATAGCCACATTAATTCTTTGCCCTGCTAACGAAGAAACTTTAATTTTTACATTCGGAGAAATGGGAAATATTCCTGTAATAAATGCGGAAGGAATATGTTTCCATTCTGCAGTTTGCTCAAATTCCCTTTCTGATGGATTTAACAAGTGTTCGACAAAACCTTGAATAAGAAATTCTGCAGAAGTTTTATTATCTTGATTTGGAACAAGACAACTTCCCTGAAGATCATATTGCACCTTAGTATCTAGATTACTCGAATATAGAGATCCCGATAAGTTGCTAACAATGAAAGTTTCTTTAGATACATGATCATAGAAAATCAGAGGATTTGTTGATAATGATCCTTCAAAACCTCCTTCTGTAAGTAAGGAAAGACAGGAAAGTCCGGATTTTTGCTGAGCACAGGAGAGTTTATAAATATCTAGTCTAGCTGTAGCCGTCCTATGCAATGTACATGAAGGAAAGCATGAAGCTTTTTCAAAAAACCCTGCATAGCGTTCAGGAGTGATTTGCCATTGTAAAGTCCCTTGTGTTTTTGAAGATAACGTCAAAGAATCATCCATAACTAGCTTTACATCACCTTTGAGAGCCTCTGTTTTAACAGAAGAGTGAAGAACAAGCCTGTCTTCTTCTTTTGGATTATAGAGAACAGAAAATGTTATATCTCCTGTAGGGCCAATGTAGGTAGATAAATTAGCTTCTTTTTGTTGGATCCTAAGAATCCTATCGACAGGAAAATCAATAACTTCGCCAGCACTTTGAATTTTTATATTATGGATATCCATGGGTTTTTGAGGATCTAGAACAGAAACCAAAACATCAGGAATAAGAATCCTAGAAGGAGGAAGCATAGGATCTTCAGGATCTTCAATCATCAGTTGTACATTTCCTTTAGTCAAAGATCTTGCACCATCGGTATGAAAAGAAAAGCTTGCTTTAGTAAGTTGTAGAGGAATTAATCTTGAAGAAACCATACTCAAGGGAAGGCAGCAGAGTTTTCCGTGAACTAAAGTAGAAGAGGTATCAGGACGTATAGGTTCGTTAGGTCTTCCAAATTTTCCATGAATGAAAACTTCATTTTCTCCAGCAGTAATTTTTCCTGAAAACTTGGGGAAATAGAGGTGTTTTTGAGCTATTTGTACTTTTCCTGAAAATGTAGCTTCAGCGTAAGAAAATTGCTGAGAGAATTTTTTCTTTAAATTGTCTTCAAGATGGTAGGTAGCACTACCTTGAAATAACATAGCTTGTAAGGTTCCTGAAGACGTACAATTCATCTTCAGTAAGGAGTTATCTAAATCTGCTTCAGCCTTCAATTGTGAATTTTTATATTCACCTCTAATCTCTAAAGAGTAATAGGGAACTTCTAAGGGTATATTAATGACAAAAGGTCGTGGAAATAGTGCGCGCAAATATGTATGGGGCAGCATAGACTGTTGTAGAAGAAATTCTGTGCGGTGTTTTTTATTATCAATGGTCATAATCCCATTGATATAGGATTGTGCTGCGCCTCCAAATACAGCTACTGAAGATCCGCGGATATTTGTATAACGTGCGCTCTTCTTAATCCCTATATCAACATTTCTCATTTGTAAAGAAAGATTTGGGTCTTTCGGAGATAAGGAAACTGAAGGGAGATTCGCTTGTAGTGTAGCCTCTATTGTTCTCCATTGGGTAAGATCTAAAGGAATTTTAGCATTAGAGATACGCGCACGAATATTCTGGCTAGAAATTTTAGTGGGGAAGGCAAGCAACTCTGAGCAAAGCAAAGAAGCAATTTTTGGTTGTAGCTCTATAAATGAAGGACTACCTTCAACAATATAGAACATGGACTGATGAATGTATCCTTGAAGTTTTGCTTCGATTTGACTTCCTTGAGCTGTTGCTGTCATAAGGATTTTGCCATTATTATGAGAAGCTGCGGCATGGAAATCAATAATGTCCTCCTCAGAAAGAATGCGGTCCGTGATAGGAGAAGCTATAAATAGTTTAAAAAAGGATGCGGGTACGGAGTTTAATTCTGCAGTAATGTTGACTTTTGGCGAGAATATACTCTCTATGAATACCCTTCCGGTAATATTATCTTCGGTAACAACACCTTTAACGATTAACTTTTCTCGAGTCTTTTCAACATAAAATCCCGATAACACCAATGTGGAGCCCTTAACTGTCTTCATACTTATAGACCCGTGTTCGGAAAGTATAGAACTATGCGCTAAATAAGAAGCAAATACTCCGGGATCGAGATTTCCTACTGAAGGTTTGTCTATAGTTAAAGACTCATCGATTTGTAGTGACCATCCCAATAAGGCTATACCCTTGGGGCGTTTATAAAGAAGTAATCTTAATAAAGATCCATCGATTTCTATCTTCTCTGCTGCAAATAGTTCCCCAACTTTATCTTTGCCAATAATTTTTACTTTCTTAGCGTATTGAGGCCCTAACCAAGACAACTTTAAATCTTCAACATCGCAGGAAAGTCCTGTTTCCTTATGAATCAAAGATAGAAAGAGATATTTCCCTGAGCCTTGAGAAAGTAAGGGTGGTAAGAAATAAATAAACATTAGGAAAATTCCCAAGCCTATACTTATCCCTAAAGTCTTATACCAGGATCTTCGTTTCATTTTATCTTTCCAGCGATATCTGATAGAGTTAGGTTGTAAGGACTTTTCGTTGCTTGATCAAACATATCTTTCAGACTACTTTGTATTAAACTTAATGCTGTGTCTGGATGGATCTGATTGAAGGTTTTCAGGTGAAGGAGTTGCTCGACTACATCTTTAATAGTTAGTCCTGAAATATTGTGCGTCGGCTTAAACGCTTTCTTATGGGAAAGAATTAAACCCTCATTTTCTAAGACATCCAAACATTGAGAGATCTCTCCAATAGGAATCTTAGAATGCTTTGCTATAATCTTTGCTGTAGGAGGCGTCAAGGCCTTATCAAAATCTCTCGATATCATAGAAAGAATATAGGTACATATGACAAGTTTTATATAGCAATTTGGTAAGTACTTTTCTGTAGGAAGAATGAAACTACATCCTTGATTTTGAATAAGAAAAGTAAACGATCCTCCGAAAAGATAAATCATTGCATAAAGATAAAGAAGGAGTAGAAACGAAGGTAAGGCGACCAAAGCTCCATACGTGAAACTGTAGTTAAATAGGTAAAATTGTAAGCAGAAAAAAACCTTCTGAAAGATTATCCATAGAGTTCCCGCTGTTAAAGCAGCGATTAATGCTGCCGTCTTTTGCACAGCGACCCTAGGTAAAAAGGCATAACAGCAAAACAACACTAAATAAATGAACAAATAGGGAGTTAGCCGTGAAAAAACATATAAAACAGTAATAGAATGACTTAGAGAAAAGAGTTTTGCATATTCTACAGGCATGATTTGGGTAATATAAATCCATGACCCGCAAACAATAATAAAAATCATTGGGCTAACAAGCGTAATGATTAAATACGCGATCAATCTCTGCACAGATATCGGGGTCCAACCGGTTCTAAAAATCTTATTCAAACCATCTTCTAAAGACAAAAGCATAAGAATACCTGCCCAACAAAAGACAAAGAAGCTTCCCACTAAAACTAAACCGATATTGCCTGTTGTAGAGCGATATGCAGCTTCTACGATTGCTAGAATCGGTCCTTTATAATCAGGAAATTTAATAAGAAGCCATTCTTTCCAATCAAGATTGACAAAAAGATGTTGGGATAACCTTAAGAAAAAGACGAGTATCGGAATGCAGCTAAACAAACCATAATAACTTAATACACAAGCTTCTTTAGAAACCTCATTTCTCACTAAAACTTGAGGAGCAAGTAAGAATGATTTGATGATTCTGTTATTTCGAAATCCCGATTTCGGATTCTTTTTTTTTTTAGAAAATATCGAGAGCTTTCGAAACATAGTTAAATCAAAAATGCATTTTTTACTTATTTTAATAAAAAATGATTATTTAATACTAAGTTTTATAAATTTTATTTTATTAATTCTTATGAGTTTTAACACATGAGATCATTAAGAATAATGGAAACTCTTCGCGACAAAGGTTTTCCGCTTTTGCACGTGTTCCTATGGATTTTTTTGGTGATATCCATTCTTCCATATTCTCAATAACAAACCCATATTTTGATAATGCTTGGGTCCAATAACTTAAAGGAAAGTGAAAAGAAATCGAAGATTCTGACTGTTTTCTCCCAGGATGGGCGACAATTGGAACGGTTATTTTAGAAAGATAACGATCGATCTTTCTTGAAAGAAGCTTTTTATCTTCATCGTAATGCCACGAAGAGACTCTAGGAATACGAAAACAAGGATGATTCAACACTATAAAAAAGCGTCCCTCTTTGCAAAGAAGCTTTGAGGTGTTTTTGATCGCCTGATCAGGAATTTCCATATTTTGCAGTGATAAAATAGCTACAGCGTGAGAAAAAGATCGTGGAGATTCTAGTATTAGCTTTTTTGTAAGATCTTGGATTTTAAATTCATGAGTTCGTGATTTTCTCAATTTCCTGGCTATAGAGATCAAACTCGAAGAGATGTCTAAACCTAAATACCCACATTCCTTAGGAATAGCTCTTTCTAAAATTCCCTGACCACAACCAATATCGACCACAAAATCTTTAAATTGTAGATCAAGCAGAGGAAGCAATTTAGGAAGAATGACTTCTTTATGATAATAATGACCCTCTCCTTGAACGATCGTGTGATAATCCTCAGCTATAGGCTCCCAAGAGGTAGACTTTCTTTCTGTTTTCCTAGAAGAATAATGCTTTTTATTAGACGGGTAACGAGACATTAGAGAGAAAATTTATAGAGAGATAAAAAAAAAGGCAAGAGAAACTCTCTATGCCTTTTTATTAAAAATTAGAGGCTAGTGATTATTATATGTAAGGAATCCTTGCTCATGGCAATCCGTTACCTTAAGCTTAAGATCCACCTAACCCTAGCTAATTTGTTCAACCCTGACCATCTGGGCTATCTCGGTCATCATCTTGACCTATAGAACTGGTAATACGACTTTCAACTGCTTGTAAGTTAGTTGTAGAAGCACGCAGATCAACAATTGAAGCTGCTAGTGCTTTACAAGCAGCTTCTAATTCCTTTTTGCGTTCCTCTAAGAATCGTAATTGTTCTTTTCTTTGCGCTGCCTCAGATTTTAGCTCTGCTAAAACAACTTTTTGCTCTTCTATAAGACTTTTGAAACCATCTAAACTAGTTCTCAATGCAGTTACTGAGGCCATCATTTGTTGAACAGCTTCTTGAGAGAAGGTCTCTTGTAAAGCTTTAGCTAATTTCTCAAATGGAGCAAACATAACTTCAATTTTACTACCCATAGACTTGAAATCGTTTAAACTGGTTTTGAACTCTCCAAGAAGATCTCTGAAATCGCCGGTATATGTTTCAAGTCTATCACCGAAAGTAGATAATCTAATGTGTAGCTGTCTAAGTAGATCAATTTGCTCTGTGAGTTCAGCGTTAGCAGCTTGTAAAGCATTCACTTGGATATGTAGGCGCGTGTTCTCTTGGCTAAATTGCTGAATTTGCTGTTTCATGCGACGAGCAACGTGTGATGGCGTGCTATCTTGAATTGCCATAATGACGATCACAAAAGATACGAGCATAATCGCAATCATAAGAATAAGAGAAGGCGTCGACACTACGATACCAAACTGCAAGCAAATTAAAGCTGCAATACCAACAGCAAATAGTGCAACAGCAGAAATAATTTTAATAAAGTGGAAGATTTTTTGAAGTAGTGAAGCTCTTGCTTCGGGGATAACAAGTTTCTTAACTGCTGCTACAGCAGACGATGAGGAACTTTCAACCTCTGTTGTGGAATTAGAGGTATTTGTAATTGGCTCTTCACGATTTTGATCCTGATTTTCAACCAGTATTACAGAACCTGTGTTTCCTACTTGTGTTGCCATGATTTATTTCCATTTTAATAATTTAATTTTGGAGAGATTAATTATATAAACTTATAAAATCAAGCTCTTTACTAAAAGTTATGCTATTGATATTCATAGACAAAGAGAAAATGCAAAAACTAAGTTACCAACGAAAAATTGGATTTTTAGATATTTTTTGATAAAAATACTCCCTCGAAGATCTGAGAGACTATTTCATATAAAAGAAATCATCCCATATTTTTCATCTAAATCTAACAAGATCTCTAGGAATTTTAATCAAAAGATGTAAGAATCTATTGTCTCCGAAGTTTTTCTTGTGGTTATCCTATTTTAAAGGATATGGTGAGATAAATGATTTGCTAATTACACCTTAAGAGGCTTCTTTAAATTTTGATGTGTTTGCAATAGGCAATAGGTGAATAAGAAACAACGTCAGAAGACATTAATTGCTCCCTCAATTATGGGAGGAGACCTTGCATGCATAGGTGCAGAGGCAAAAAGAATAGAAGAATCTGGAGCCGATCTCATTCATATTGACGTTATGGACGGGCATTTCGTTCCCAATCTGACTTTCGGTCCGGGAGTCATTGCCGCAATCAATAGATCCACAGACATCTTCTTAGAAGTCCACGCTATGATCTACACGCCTTTTGATTTCATAGAAGCCTTTGTAAAATCTGGAGCCGATCGTATTATTGTACATTTTGAAGCCTCCGAAGATCTTAAAGAATTATTAGCTTATATTAAGAAATGTGGTCTACAAGCAGGGTTAGCTTTTTCTCCAGAAACTTCTATAGAATTCATTCCTCCATTCCTACCTTTTTGTGATGTCGTATTGTTAATGTCCGTACATCCTGGATTTTGTGGTCAGGGCTTTATTCCCGATATCCCCGATAAAATTCGTTTTACAAGACAAGCAATTAAGACGATGGGCCTAGAAAATTCCTGTTTGATTGAAGTTGATGGGGGAATAAACGAGACTTCTGCAAAAGAATGTCGTGAAGCAGGTGCAGATATTTTAGTAGCGGCATCCTATATGTTTCAAAAGGATGCGCTGACTATGGAAGAAAAAGTTTTGCTACTTCGAGGAGAAAATCATGGTATTAAGTAGCCAACTCTCAGTGGGAATGTTTATTTCTACAAAAGACGGTCTTTATAAAGTCGTAGCGGTTTCTAAGGTAACAGGGAATAAAGGGGAGTCTTTTATCAAGGCTTCGTTAAGAGCTGCTGATTCCGAAGTCATTGTTGAAAGAAATTTTAAAATTGGCCAAGAAATAAAAGAAGCCCAGTTTGAATCTAGAAATCTTGAATATCTTTATATTGAGGATGAAAACTTTCTTTTCTTGGATTTGGGGAATTATGAAAAAATTTACATTTCTAAAGAGATCATGAAGGATAATTTCTTATTCTTGAAAGCGGGAGTAACGGTTTCAGCCATGGTTTATGACGATATTGTTTTTTCAATAGAGTTACCACATTTTTTAGAGTTAATGGTATCTAGAACAGATTTTCCTGGGGACTCACTTTTAATTACTGGCGGTACAAAAAAAGCTTTATTAGAAACAGGTATCGAAATCACAGTACCTCCTTTCGTAGAAATTGGAGATATTATAAAAATTGATACGCGTACGTGTGAATATATTCAACGCGTCTAACTTCAGTCTGAGAAGATAAGAGAATATAGGTATGGATTTAAAGCAAATAGAAAAGCTCATGATTGCTATGGGACGAAATAGCATGAAGCGTTTTGTGATAAAACGAGAAGGGCTAGAGCTTGAACTGGAAAGAGATACAGGAGATAAACCTAATCAAGAACCTGTATTTTATGATAGTAGGTTGTTTGCTGGTTTCTCTCAGGAACGTCCTATTCCCACTGATCCTAATAAAACGGTTGCAAAGGATGTTGTTTCAGAAAAAACAGAAGGGGAATCACAGCAGACTGCAGGCGATTTTATTAGTTCTCCTCTCGTAGGAACATTCTATAGTTCTCCTTCTCCTGATTTTCCATCTTTCGTTAAACCTGGGGATATCGTTTCAGAAGATACGATTGTTTGTATCGTGGAAGCCATGAAAGTTATGAATGAAGTTAAGGCCGGAATGTCTGGTCGTGTTGTAGAAGTCTTAATCACCAACGGTGATGCAGTACAATTTGGATCTAAGTTATTTCGTATAGTTAAAGCTGAATAATGAAAAAAGTCTTAATAGCTAATCGTGGAGAAATTGCAGTACGTATTATACGTGCTTGTCATGATCTTGGGTTAGCCACAGTTGCAGTATATTCCTTAGCGGATCAAGAAGCTTTACACGTGCTATTAGCGGACGAAGCTGTTTGTATAGGGGAACCTCAAGCTAATAAATCCTATTTAAAAATATCGAATATTCTAGCGGCTTGCGAAATTACAGGAGCAGATGCTGTCCATCCTGGTTATGGTTTTTTAAGCGAGAATCCGAATTTTGCCTCTATATGTGAAAGCTGCGGGTTAACCTTTATCGGCCCTAGTTCAGAATCTATAGCAACAATGGGAGATAAAATAGCGGCAAAACAACTCGCTAAAAAAATTAAATGTCCTGTGATTCCTGGTTCTGAGGGTATTATTAAAGACGAGGCTGAAGGGTTAAAAATTGCTGAAAAGATTGGTTTTCCTATAGTGATTAAAGCTGTTGCCGGGGGTGGTGGCCGCGGTATTCGTATTGTTAGGGAAAAAGATGAATTTTTCAGAGCTTTTTCAGCAGCAAGGGCAGAAGCAGAAGCAGGATTTAACAATCCGGACGTCTATATTGAAAAGTTTATTGAAAATCCAAGACATCTAGAAGTCCAGGTTCTTGGAGATAAACACGGTAATTATATCCATCTTGGAGAAAGAGACTGTACAGTACAAAGACGTCGCCAAAAACTTATTGAGGAAACCCCTAGTCCTATACTTACTCCCGAACTACGTGCAAAAGTAGGAAAGGTTGCTGTAGATTTAGCTAGAAGTGCAAACTATCATTCTGTGGGCACGGTAGAATTTTTATTAGATAAAGATAAAAAGTTCTACTTCATGGAAATGAATACACGTATTCAGGTAGAGCATACAATCACAGAAGAAGTTACAGGGATCGATCTCCTTAAAGAACAAATTTATGTAGCGATGGGTAATAAGCTCACTTGGAAACAAAAAAATATTGTCTTCACAGGGCACGTCATCCAGTGTCGTATTAACGCCGAGGATCCAAGTAATAACTTTTCTCCATCTCCAGGTCGTTTAGATTATTATCTTCCTCCTGCGGGGCCCTCTATACGCGTCGATGGTGCTTGTTATAGCGGTTATGCTATCCCTCCTTATTATGATTCCATGATCGCTAAAGTGATTTCTAAGGGCAAGAACCGAGAAGAAGCTATAGCGATTATGAAACGTGCTCTAAAAGAGTTTCATATTGGAGGAGTACACTCAACAATACCTTTCCACCAATTTATGTTGGACAACCCGAAATTTATTAATTCAGACTATGATATCAACTACGTTGATCTTCTTCTCTCTCAGGGCAATTCCTTATTTTAAAGTTCTTTACAATCTTCACATCTAGGGACTCTTTCCCTAGATGTGTTTTTCTTTCTAATTAAAAAATCTTAATAAAACTAAATTATATTAAAAATAATTCTAACAATTAATGTTTTATGTTAAAATGTTTTGAATTTTTTTAACATGTTTTAATATTTATGAGAATACCAGAAAGTTTTTGCTTAAGTTCTTTTAATAGAGAACCTAGTTACTTTGAAAAGGTTTTATCTAAAGTAGATAATTATTTCTATTTCGGTGGAAGACAGATAGAAATCGTTACTAGACATGAAAGAACCCAAGAACTTATCTGTCTTTCTAATCCAGGAAGACACGTACCTCTCGTTGAAAAGGTTGTGAAGATACTTTCGTATCTCATATTCCCAATCATGTTAATTGCGCTTCTTGTGCGTTTCTTACTACATAAAGTATTACATAAAAATCATAGGGTTGTCTTAATCGATAGACAAGACCCCTGTACACCATGCGGACTCTATTTAAAAGACGCCATAGCTATCCGTGATAAATTCATGGATCTACGTTTTAAACAACCTAATAATGACGCTCTTAGAACTGCTCTACACTTGCAGGGATTAAGAGTGGTGCATTTTTATCAAGATGAAACTAGTAATCAGCTACTACTTACAATGACATCAGAGAGATTCCCCGATATAGCATTTACATTTGTAGTTCCTACTAAATCCATTGCATTGCCACAACCTGAGGACATGCAATGGTCTATAATGGAACATCTATGGAACTGTACAAAAGCAACAAACGTTGCTAAACGACAGAATTTAGATCATCTGATCATCAGCAAACCAATAGGCATTAGCTTACAAGATGGTGTGCTTATCCATCACGTTCATAACATTCTGCTAACAGAAAAATCCTTAAACAAAGAAGATGTTTCAACAAGTATTGAAGAACACAATAACTTACAAAACGGTTTAAATGATCTTGTGAATTTTACTGTCCTCACAGGCTATCCTGGGAAGGTATTTGCAAAATCACAAAGAAAATTCGTCTGTGTTGACAGCGCTGCAAATCTCCATATGGCCTTGATAATTGATCCGGGGCATACGTTTACACCACATCCAGATCAGAATACGGAAGTAGAAAATCGTGTTTCCACATTAATGCCTATACTCAAGAGTGTTCCTCCAGAATATCTCAAAGGCATGCTAAATCAGATTCCTAATTCTATAAAATCTAAGATTCAGAATTTAAATTCTTTATTATCTAAAGAATTCTTAAACAATACTTTGGATATTCAAGCCCCTCTATTTCTATCCGACCCTACACAAAGACAAATATCTGACCCAGAAAAGAAACAATTAGTGAAGAACTTCTTAACATTCATTTCGCAAAGAACCCTTGGTCAAAATGATAACGGACGCAACATGGTTGTCTTCTATAAACATGGACAAATTTATGCTGGAGGGGGAGACGGTATATTGATTAATCAGTTCAACAACTATGGATCTATGTTCTTTAAACCCGAAGACGCTCAGGAAAAATGTCTAGGAGAGAGCATCATGGATCAATTAGTGAATATAGGCATCTTTTCTGAGTATGAGAATACTGAAACTATGGTTTGTGCCTATTTTGACTAAATTAATAGGATTAAGGAGTAAAAATTATCGTCTATAATATGATACGAGCTGCTTATTCTTAGCAGACTAAAGAAGAAGCAGTTTTCAAGCAATCGAGAGCATTAAACCATCGGATAATCCGAGGAATAAGAAAATTAATAAAACGCCTTCAAAAATACTTGTAGCTACTTAAGTAACATATGAAGACAACCCCAAGAACATCATGTTAAATTCTGTAACATTTTCACCAATCTATTCTCCTAATCGAGCAGAGAAGTTTTCTGCTCTTCTCGATTCCTATTTTTATCTAGGAGGAAAGCAAACTAAGGTTATAGATAAATCAACAGAATTAGGACTTAGATTTGCTGTACAACATGAAGGACGAGCAATATCCACTGTGCAAAAAATCTTAAAAATACTCTCTTGGATTTTTGTTCCTATTGTTATCTTGGCTTGGCTATTACGGCAAGCTTTGCATTTATACTTACATATTGCTTATCCGTGTGTATATCTTGATACACCTTTATCCGAATCTCTTCAGAAAGAAATTATTACGACCTGTCAAAAAATATCATACTTTCTAAACTTTAAAACTATTTTAACGAGAGAAGATGAAGCTTATCAGGAACTAGATGCTGAAGGTATTACCATAGCAAAACCTAAAGAGGAATTCGCAAACGCTCTTCCTGAAAGGTTTTACTTAGATTCCCACAAATCTCATACGTTTTATATTTTAGGAAATCGAGATCAATTTAATACTCAGTATTTGGATCTTTATAACCTAGTTCATTCAGGAAGAAATCTTATTTCTGAATTCGAATTAACGGGAAACAATGATAAGAAATCTATAGAGAAATGCTTAAAAGATAGTTTGGGGATTACAGCAAAAATTTCTAGACTGCCTAAACAGATACAGGGGATACATGGTGGATTAAAAGCAGAATTTCGCTTTGATAGTTATCCCGACTATGTTTGCTTGCTGAATGATAATTCCATTAGTATAAATGAAATAACAAATTCATCCCAAGTTGAGTCAAAGGAAATTGCTGTTGCGAGATTCGTAAGAAATGTTCTTGAATCACGCCATATAGAGAAAAAAGGGGACAGCTCCTATATATCTTGGCCTAAGTACATCGGTTGTGATATGAGCTCCGGAATTGTCGTTTTAGATGACGAAGAAGAGCACAAACAATTAATCATTACTAATCCTCAGGGAGAGACTACGGCTAATCTAAAACTCTTTACATCTCAATCTTTTATAGAGTGCTATCAAAGTATGAAAAGTAAGCATATAGTTCCCTATATCTTGGGTGAACAAGCTGCTTTTAAACATCATCAAAATAGACATCAACTTATCATGAATGAATCTGGAAGTCGTCTACCCATGGATTCTTATGAAAATAGAAAAAATGTTATGTCTGCATTTTTACGACAGGTTCCTAGTGCTTTCTTAGGAGATGTTCTAAACAACGCAACTTTTGAGGAAGTTGGAGCGGCACTAGAATCTTTGGATCGCGAAAAAATTGCACGTTCTCTAAATCTAAGTCCAGTTACAATTCCGAGAGCCTATCTTCTTCAAAAAAGACCAGAGTTGAGAGCTCTTTCTGATAAGCAGATCAAACTACAATTAGCGATCGAATTCATCACAGAAATTTTATCCCCTACAGACCCAAATACTGTTGAAATATTTATCCCACACAAGGAACAAAATACTGCTGTGTCTGGATCTTCAACAACTTTCTGGGGAAATCTTTCTGATCCAATAAGAATCGGTTTAACGAACTCGATCCTCATACAGCTAGAAAAAATGCACATTATTGAAGGCTATACAGAAGTAAGTCGCGGAGTATACATTCGATTGAATTCTATAAAAACAGATTCTTAATTATAACCTGTATCTAAAAAGGATGACGAGCTCCCGTAGGGGAGAGGCTAAATGAATACAAGCACGCGGTCCTATGAATTATAGGGGCGCGTACAATGTCTTCCCTATTACAATAAAAGATTAATTTTATGTTGGTGTAGTTCCTGCATGTCCAAATCTACGGTTAAGGTCTGCTCTAGAATGCTTAATCAAACGACATTCTCTTTCATATGCCTCTTCCTCGTTACCAAGATACCAACGAGCTTGCTCACAAAAACAATTATATATAAATCTCCAATCGTTCTCTACAGTTCCTTCTTGATAGAATCTAGAAACTCTAGCTTCAATCAGATCTGGAGAAATATCTCCAGCACAATGCATATCTAAATGCCTTATTAAAGAGTATGCGCGTGACATCATATAGAATGTCTTATAGTAAGCTGAATTTTGTCTTGCTAAAGCTTCCAAATTCGAACTGACATCGTATCTTTGTTTATAACTGTCTAAATCTCTGAGAGAATAAAGACTAATAGCAAAAGATAGTTGTAGCAATTCTGTGACTGTCCTTGTGAATATTGGATCAGATACAGCTTCAAGACTAGGGAATGTGAGTTCTCCTGAAGCATCTACACCTAATAAATTTAAGACTGCTTGATACTTTTCAGATCTTAATTCAATTAAATAAGAAATATCGTTATTTATAGGAGGGCGTAAATCAGACCAATCACCAATTTCTATTCTACCTCTCTCCGTATCGAGTTGCGACTTAGCATAGGCAAGAGCCGCTTCTCCTTGAGCATTCAAAGGGGGTTGAATTATTTCCGATCTAGAAAATGGTATAGAAGTTGGCGTCTTCTTAATTAACTTTCCTAAAATAAAGCCTAAAACAAGAAAAGAGATACAAACTGAACCAAAAATTAATAATCCCAAACTAGCACTTCCAGCGAGTGCTAAAGCTCCTAACATGATAAAAATAATAGAAAGAGCCAACAAGCCAACCAAAACACTGGTTTTTACGGCTTTAGGACAAGAATTTCGTTGTGTTAATTCTATATTTTGCGTTAGACTCAGGCAGTTGAGTAATTTGTTCAGATTGGGCATAGTTCACCAAGTAAAAAATTAGCGCGAACATTTTCTCCCATTTACTCAATTAAATTCAAGTCGAAAAATTTGCTCCTGAAAATATCAGCAAGTTAAAAATCAGAAAAGCACTGAATGTATTTTTCTGATCTCCTATAATTTAATAGCTTATTTTATGACGTGGATGCGCAAAAAAATCAAAGAATATTCTGTTCCAGAAAGAAACAACGCAACATAACAGAAGTATTCGATTCTCAGCTATATCACAAATAGAATTCTTTCTAACATGAAGTGAAAAACCTCATAACTCTTTCTAAAGTAGTTGCAATCAAAACTAAAGAAAATTTTAGGATTATCTATTAGGTAGGAACTTTTTCCCCGCGGAATGGATTAATCCCTTAGAGCCCAGCCCTATTTAGATACACTTTCAAGACAATCATGCTTATTAAAGCGACTATAAATCCAATAGCAGCTATCCCAAGCACAACACTACCTATGATTAACAAGGGGAGGCTAGCACTTCCGGCAAGACCTAGGGCACCTACAACTACAAAAATTATAGAAAGAGTAAATACAAGAGCTTGAACTACTGTTTTTACTAGTTTTATTGCTTTTGGATGAGCTAATAATCCAAGACAAGTTTCATTAGTTTCAACATTTCCTGAAACAATTTGTACTGGTGATTCACTATTTAAAGAAGGTAAAGATGCTGACATTAAACAAACCAATTAAAAATTAAATCGAATACATTTTAAAATAATTAAAAATTAAAAACAAATATTTTAGAAGAAAGAGGTTGTAACATTTATTTCGCCCTGCTTGGGTTAAATAAACATGTAAAGGCTCAAAGTGACAAACCTGGGAATATGGTGCTCGATCTACATCAAGATGTCATTTTTAGAGTGGAAAAAGTTGGGGAAATTGCTGCAGAAGCAGAATGTAGATTAGACCCCCAACTCGGAGGTAATCATCCTTCCTAGCTGAAAAAGGTTCATCAGATATAAAAGAAATGTAAAGAATAATAAACAAAAGTAGGAAGACGAGGAAGACGACTCCAATTAGAGCTGCCAGTTAACAACGACTTTACTCATGGAGTATTGGTGTATTTCGGGTTTTTTAAGAACACCTAATCTCTCTAATTCCTTTAGCACTCGAGATCCTAATAATCCTTTCGTCAAAGGATTCTCATCCAAATAGTCAAAGAACAGAAGTTTTGCCCATAGGGCGTCCGGAGAATCTAAGGGGATTATAGTCTCTATCTTTCCGTTAGCATTTTTTTGAGATCTATAAACTAGGAAAGCTAAAAAGAGTCTAGAAAGCTTTTCAATACCTTTTTGACTGACAATTTCTCCTTCTCCCAATTCTGTCTTTAAAATCTCTCTGCAAAGTAAGGGGAAGTTTATAGGGAAGTCTGTAGGCTCCCCATGAGGGCTTTTTTTAACCTTCTTAAGCTTATCTTTAGGAATTTGAATCCCAAAAAAATCCATTTTAGTAGATAAGCTGGGGTAATCAATCCAAAAACTCATGTCATCTATTTCAGAAGACTCTAGGGAATTAAAAGCTATATAACAGTCCTCTAGCGGCAAAGAGGTGTAGACAAGGGGAAGGCGACGTATATTCTGTAAGACTTGAGGATAGAGAATCAGCAGTTTCCGTTCTTCTTTACTCACTAAGTTATCAAGACAGACAATTCGACCTTTATAAGAAAGATAAGCATACAGAAGAAACCGTATTGCTAGAGCAATAATTGTAATCGGAATAAATACTAATAAACAGAGAATTCTTAAAACCTTTTCAAATGTGGATAAGACCTGTCCTGGAACAGTCACGGACCAAGCCTTATTCTGCGGATCTCTGGCAACTATATAGGATTGCTTACCTCCTAAGTAAAGACAAAAATCTAGGAAAGAAACGGTCTTTTCTAAAAGAGAAGGTTTAGAATAGTCCGAAAAAATGAGATACGGCATTTCCCACCCAGATAATAAAATTATTTAAAAGGTTATACCACTATAAATGAAACTAGAAATAAGTGTTAAGGCATTAATAATTAATTGTATGGCTTTTCTATAAAACAACTAGCCGTGCAACATAATACATATTATCAGACCATGTAAATATTGCAAAAAATACCAGGTTAGGCTCGCCAGCCACCACCACACTAACCTTCTTCTTCCGGGAGCTCCTGAGCAATTATCCCGGCATAACCCACCAGTTCACCATTGTGATAACAAGGAACTGCCTCCAAAGAGCATATAGACAGACTCTCTGGATATGAGTGACAATCCCTGCGTAATTGTTGAAACTGCTCTTCACTTAAGTCTATCACGCTAAGCTGATTAATTCTCTCCTGAATTGTTTTGATGCCTCGTTGTCTCATGCAAATGAGATCTATATGTGCCATTGTCGTATGTAAACACCTATCAGCATAAAACTTAAATGTTGGATAATCAACATTACGGAATACGCCTAACCGGATGGGCGTCCCGACAACTCCACCGGGAGGCATGTCCTCACCAGGAATGTAGGTAAAAAGTATATTTTTTACAGTACCTCTATTTATACGGAAAGAGAAGCGTTTGTGTATTCCGACATCTCCGTAAAAACTAATCTCCATCTGATTAAGAATACTCTCTTCACAACCATATAAAAGCAGAGAAAAGACATCGTGCATTAATTCCTTCTCTATCTCTTTGAGTTGTAATGTGAGATATTTTCTCTCAATTTCTACATCAAGCAGAGGGAGGCGTTGAATTGGTAGTGTTGCTGGTCGTGGTGCTTCAGGCCTGCCCTCAATTCTAGGAATACTTGTAGGTATAGTAACTGGGGCCTTTGCCCGTTCTGGGACCTCTATTTCAATACGCTCTATAGCCCTAAACCCATATTTACAAAATAGAACAAAACGTAAGACGAGCTTAATAAATAGAAGGATAATCATAGGAATGATCAGGAGAAAGGCCAATACTCTCAAAGTCCTAATAAAAGAAGATTGATTCTCATCTCCAAGACTTGTTAAAGAAGCCCCCTATTAGGCCCTAGAACTTTGATTTCTATGCGAAAAGCTTAAGAGAATAAAAAAATTTATGGTCATTGAAATACCTAGATTATTCAAAAAATATAGCTGAAAATGATACCCCATTTAATACTTTCTAACTAATTAATCTCCTATTATTTAAGTAAATTTCTAATGTTAAGAATATTAACATTAGCCCCAACTTTTCTTATGGATATCTGAATATAGGGCATTCACTACAGGTTTATATCAAAAATAGAAGATCATAATTACTATTTGCAAAAAAGCCTTAACGTTCTCTAATAATCAGTACATGGTTTCCCGCAGGATCTGTGCGTATTCTTCGAATACCAATGGTACGTGGATTAGTAAATCCCCGCAATTTGGACAGCTCTTCCCTTTGTTCAGATAAGTAGTCTAATACATGAAGATCTGCCCATTCTTGAGGAGAATAACCAGGTTGGTTATTAATTCTGTAGGAACCCATAGACTCAAATTTTAATCGCGGAAAATCTGGATGTGTGAAAAAAATATCGTCATTATCCCCTAAAAGATCGTCACTATCTATTTTAGATTTAATACCTATACCCATTCTATTCAGAATTGATTTTCTTCCTATGTTTCTTAGACGTTGATGTTCATTTAGGATTATATCTAAATTCTCTCGATCAAGAGGTGGTAGATGAAAATTCATAGCTTTAAGTTGATCTTTCGTAAATATATAAGGTAGGCTTTCATTTAATTGTTCAGGAGGACTGATAAAAGTAGTCTGTTCAGACCATCTCTCACATCCCCTGTATTTGTAATATAAGGCTACCTTAATGATTATCTTGATAATAAAGACTATAATCGCAGGAATAACAAACAAATAAAGAAATAACGTTTTCAACCTCTCCTGAAAGAGTAGTGGTATTTGAATATCCATGTAAACAAGCTGTCCCTGTGGATTTATCCCCTCAACGTATAGAACTCGGGATCTATCTCTAAACTGGAGGATTCTATCCACTCTCTCTACTAAAGATTCTAAGTCACCTGTCCCTCTACCCAACCTTGGAAGATCTATAAGGAAATTATTTGAAAAAATCATAGATGAGAAGAAATGCGAAATCATGAATTCACTAGAAGAATTAAAATTGGAATTCAAATAAAACGATTCGGAGACTATAGAAATCCCCTAGAAGAAACGATAGTTGTTTAATACAACGTTAAAAGATCCATTCGAACTACGAACTATCTTTACATTCATCGTGAAGTGCCGTGATCCGGCTCTCATCAGCTAAAAAAGATACTAATAAACCCAAGAAAAATTATCACGAAAATCTGATTTGCATCATTGCAAATGCATAAAATAAGAGAAACTACTTTGCATCAGCCCTCCTGAACAATCAAATAAAAACCCTCTCCATATATTTTTAGAGATCGAATCGAACTTTAGTAATATTATAGATTTGATCTTCAGAAAGATTGTCGTGTTCTTTTCATAAGAAAGCTTGTATCTAAAAGCGTACAACAGTCCTTTTCGATCTTTGATAAGTAATTGAATATCTTGTTTAAAAGAATTATTTTTGTATCGCTATCCGCAAATGAAGAAACTATAGCCTCTACGTTGAGTTGTATAATTTCTTTAAGATTTAAAGGTAAAGATTCGACAAGAGTCAATTCAGAATCTTCATCAATAGGAAGTCCGGATAAAAGCAACATCGTGTTTTGCAAAGAAAGTCCTCCCATTTGAGGATTATCAGAACTCAATGCTACTCTAAGCTTATGCTCTCTGAATAAAGCAAAGAAAGGATGCTCATCAAGGCTATTAACGGCTGTTTTACCTATTTTTTTTAATTCAGAATATTGATGTAATGAAGCTCCGAGTATAAGGTTAATAGCTGGGGCCATAACAAGCGTGATGTTTTTTAACTGGATTTCACGGATAGTTGGCAAATGTTCGATTGCTTGGAATCCATGTGCTATCCTTTGTAAAGGTAATGCCTGCAACGTTTGGCTCAAATATAAAAATCCCGTCCCCTCTCCTGCATGAGCTTCACAACCAAATCCCTTATCATACGCTTGGCGATAGCCCGTGGTTAATTTATTAGGCGCTGCCTGAGGGCAAATTTCAGCTCCCGCAGATTGCAGGCCAACAAAAAGATTGGGAAATAAAGACTCAGCTTCACTAAGCCAATTTGCAGCCTCCTCTGATCGTTCTTGTGTAGTTTGCTGGAGATTAGAGGAACCCGTTTTATTAAAACAATTAAGAAAACGAAGGATGACTCCTTGACTCTCAAAAAGTTGAGAGGCTCTAAAAAACAAAGCATATAAGCGTGAACGAGCTTCTTGAGGTTCAAGCAATGGATAAATTGCGTAAGCTATACGGATATTTTGCTGGACTTCAGCATAAATGATGTTATCTTGTCGGCATTGTTGCAAATAATTCTGTAGAACAAACCAAAGATCATTTTCATTTTGAATTCCTCCCGGAGGATATCTATGTCCCTGTACAGTAGCCATAACCCTATCAAAGCTAGAAAAATCACGAGAAATGACATTATATTTTAATAAAGAAACATCAGGATTCCGTTCGTAGCGAATGCTCTCAAAATTTTGGAATATTTCAGAATAACTATTATGAGGGTTTCCGTTAGATAAGGAAGTAGATATCCACAGGCTATTTTCCCACTTTATAAGACCATTTCTAACTCCCAACTCCCAAGCTGTTTCTGGTGAAATTGTCCCTGGAAGATGCACATGGATATCTGCTTTAGGAAGATCTTTAATAAACTGACTTGTACAGGACATACTCTGATACAATTCAGAGGATATCCGTGATAGCTGTTGAATAAAAAAAAAAGCCTCTTATCGATCATATCCGATTTTTACTTTCTTAGTGTCAGATCTTATTCCCACTCAATAGTTGCTGGAGGTTTATCAGAGATGTCGTAAACCACTCTACTAACTTCAGGGATTTCGTTAATGATGCGTGATGAACAACGGTTAAGGAATTCTCTAGATAAAGATGGCCAGCACGCTGTCATAAAATCAGTAGATTCTACTGCTCGTAAAGCTATTGTATAACCGTAATGACGACAATCTCCTTTTACAGCAACAGACTTAATTGGTAAGAAAACAGCAAATGCTTGGCTAACTTTATGGTATAAATTAGCTTTCTTTAGTTCTTTAATAAAAATATCATCAGCATTTTTTACTATTTCTACGTATTCTTGGCAAACTTTCCCAAGAACCCTAACTCCTAAACCAGGCCCAGGAAAGGGGTGTCGAGATATTAGGGAATCAGGTAAACCCAGAACCCTACCTAAAGCTCTAACTTCATCTTTAAAGAGAAAACGTAGAGGTTCTAAAAGTTTCAGATTCAATTTTTCTGGAAGTCCGCCGACATTATGGTGAGACTTGATTACTTGTGTTGCATCACAAGATTTGGCAGATTCAATTACATCAGAGTAGATAGTTCCTTGAGCCAACCATTGAACTTCAAGATTTCTGGATACTTCGTCAAAAACTTCAATAAAGGAGGATCCAATAATTTTACGTTTTTGTTCAGGATCTTCTATTCCATCTAGGTCTCGGAAAAATTTTTCGGAAGCATCTTCTACAATTATCTTTAATCCCAGAGAAGAGAATTGCTGTTTTACCTCCTCAACCTCATTTTTTCTTAATAATCCTGTGTTAACAAAGACACAAGACAATCGATCACCTAAGGCATTATGGAGCAAAACTGCTAAAACAGAAGAATCCACACCCCCAGATAGGCCGAGTAATACTCGTTCTGTTTCTCCTACCCTATCTTTAATGTTATTGATCAATTGTTTCTCTATTGTTTCAATTTTCCAAGTTTCTGAAGCTTGACAAACATGTTTCACAAAATTTGATAAGATTGTATCACCTATTGCTTGAGAATCTGAAACTTCAGGATGGAATTGAAGACCAAAGAGTTTTTTCTCAGGACATTCTATAGCAGCAATAGGACAATGTTTAGAACTAGCTGTAACAAAAAAATCATCAGGAGGAACAGCGACAGAATCACAATGACTCATGCGAATTTCAGTATGAAAACTATCCTTGTCAACAAGACCTTTAAAAAGTTCACTTGGATAAAAAACTATAGGCGTGTAACCAAATTCATTTCCGCCTTCTCTTACTTCGCTTCCAAAATCTCTAGCAATAAGCTGCATACCATAACAGACTCCAAGTATAGGAATATTAATGTTATAGATTTCTCGATCCACTTTCGGACTATTCTCATGATAAACTGAATGAGGACCTCCAGAAAAAATTAAGCCCGAGGGAGCTGATTGAAGAATATTCTGTAAAGGTGTATTCCAAGGAAGCACCTCACAAAATACAGACAATAAACGTATCTTTTTCGCTAGAATGTTGGTGTATTGAGAACCAAAATCAAGAATGAGAATCTTACTCAAGATAGATTACCTTTTACTATTTAGAGATTAGATAATTTGGAGCATGTTGAATGTGTTGTAAATTATGAATATGACTTTCAGCTCGTCCAGAATGGGTAATTCGGGCAAATACAGCGTTCTGGCGTAATTCTTCTAAATTATGAGCTCCCAGATAGCCCATGCCTGATCGAATTCCCCCTAGAATTTGATAAAGCACATCATCAAGAGAGCCTTTGTAAGGCACAAGTCCTTCAACACCCTCAGGAACAAATTTTTTCGCATTATTCTTTTGGAAATAGCGCTCAGCACTCCCTCTTTTCATTGCTCCGAGAGAACCCATGCCTCGATATGTCTTATAAGCTTGTTCATTAATCCGAACAACTTCTCCTGGTGTTTCATCAGTTCCTGCTAGCATACTACCAAGCATAACACAATGGGCTCCAGCGGCTAGAGCTTTAACAATGTCTCCAGAATAGCGCATGCCTCCATCGGCAATGACTCGTACAGAAGAATCACGCAATGCTTCAGAAACGTCGATAACCGCTGTCAATTGAGGCAATCCCACACCTGAAATGATCCGCGTTGTACATATAGATCCGGGACCAATCCCTACTTTAACAGCATCTACACCAATTTCAGCCAAACAAAGAGCTGCTGCTCTTGAAACAATATTCCCCACAATGAGAGTTACTGAAGGATAATTCTTTTTAATGGTTAAGGCTGTATCAAGTACCAATTTAGAATGTCCATGAGCAGTGTCTACCACTAAAGCATCTATACCTACTTCAACTAAAGCATCAGCTCTTTCTAAACCTTCTTGACCAATACCTACGGCACCGCCAACTACTAAAGAAGAACTTTGTGATTTTATTTGTTTTACAATAGAAACCTGTGCACTCGTATCCATATTTTTATGAACAATTCCAAGTCCTCCAGCTACAGTCATCGCTCTAGCCATAGACAACTCTGTCACTGAATCCATTGCTGCAGACAAGATAGGGATAGTTAAAGGTAAAGATCCTGAAATAGAAGAAGCTAAACAAGTATCTTGAGGAAGAACGTCAGAGTACTGAGGAACTAATAAAACGTCGTCAAAAGTCAAGGCTTCGCGCATATACTTCTCAATGAGGAAAATGATTAGGACCAAACGCTGATTGAGGAACTCATTCTTCTCATCAGAAACAAATAAAAAGAAAATCGCATTCGAATAAAACTAAAAAGACTCCGATTAAATTAGAAGGATCGTAATACCACTATACAATAATTTCAATGGATTATTGAAAATTTTTAGAAAAAATTTTCAACGAAGGCATCAAGTTATAGATGGCTACCGACGGCAGAATATGCTAAAGTTAAAGATGGTTTGATTTAGAACTCAAAATAGAAAAAATGGGAGCCTATAAATAGCTCCCAGAGCAAAAGCTACTTGCTTCATCCTTATTATAAGAGAAATTTAATAACGCAATGGAGAGTCTTTGTATTCTTCATGAATAGTCTTTATTAGCTGTTCATTAGATAAAAATGTCGTATCCAGATAATCTTGAGCAAAATTATCTCCGAAATCCTCTTTTACATTATCAGAATCTACTGCAGCCCAAATCATAGAATAATAACCTTTTACAGGCAAAATATCACTGGAACATACTTGCGATCCAGCAATCCAAGCAAAAGCTATACTATGGTTGCACTTCCCTAAAGACGTATAATCAGATACTATAACAGGCACAAATTCATAAACTCCTTCACGACGACGACAAGCTACAAAATCATCTTCTCCAATAGCCAAAATAATACCGTTGCAAGATTTTCCTGATGCACGTTTTAAATTTAAAAAACCGCGATTTTTAGGACCATCTGCTTCGGTTAATCTAGCACAACCCCCTAAGAGATCAATATCCAAATTAAATATTCTCACATAATCATGTAACCAAACAGCGTGAGGATGGTATTCCTCAAGAGTATTTCTTGCTGAAATTGGATTCATGAAACTCCCATAAACAAACATAGGAATATAAGGAGAGGTTAGATGCATTTTTGCATGTATTTCCCTCCAGATCCTACGAGATTCTTTATTCGCCCTCTCAATAACTTTAGGGTCCTTATTTTCCTTTGCCAAGCATTGAGCTGGCGTATAAGCGGCAGGATATGAAGAAAAATCAGAGATAGGTAAGTTAATACAAAATACCTGATCAACACTATGATTCTTTAAAGAAACGGGTTCAGAACAACCACTAAGAACTAATAATAAACATCCGAATAGGCATGTTATTGATTTATACATTAAAAATCCCTCCTATATCATGAGAAAAAACCAACTGATATCGTATGAGCACTTCCTAATTAACTTCTATGAAAGTTAGAAATTTATTAAAATTTTGAATATATTCACATAAGTTTTAATAAGATTACAAAACATTATAAAAACACCTATGTGCATTCCAGACAACCTTCAAGATATAAGTTTCAGCAAGATTCTATCATTAACGAATACAGAAACAAATCCAACTAACCGGTAAGTTAATTAAAAAAATCTATAAGAAGCGAAAACAAGAAAAACAAGTATCCTCATGAGACTAAATGTCTTTTCTCTGTTCAAAGATTGTTATGAGCTATCTATCCCATCTAAGAATTCAGATGACCCATTGCGGTTAAAAAAAAATTTATATATCCTACTTAACCAAAAATTAATAAACCAATTAGGGATTCGGCATGTCAAATCCAATACCTACACAACACCCAAATATTTCTTCTCTTCACTCAATTACAAGTCAAACTGAGATTGCAATGAATTTTTCTTCACGAAGGTCGTCTCTAAGACTATTTCTAGATACAATGTTGATTGTTTTAGGTTTTTCTACTGTAGTTTCAATCTTTGTAGCAATGTTTTTTCTGAATGGACTCAGTATGTTAAATGCAACAACAATTGCCTTGTCAGCATCTTTGATTCTGATGGGTATTGTATTTATTAGTGTTGGAGTACTTTTCTTTGTGAATAATATAGAAGAAGGACTCTCTGGAATTTTAAGAAAACGTTTAAAGGAAACAGAGTCAGAAATAAAAGAGCTTAAAAGTCAGATTCAAACTTACGAAATTAACCTTGCATTTGCTCCATCGGAAGATCCTGTAGAAACTTCTGAAACAATAGAAATACCTACATCTCCAGAAATAATTATAGACTCTGTAGGGGTGGACTAGATGATAATTCATTAAATAAAAATTTAGATCAGACTTCAGTTAAAATATTGCAAAAAACAAAGAATCAAAAAATCAATCATTTAGACTAATTGTTTTAAAATTATTGTTATCAAAAATCACCCTTTCACCGCCATTCGAACACTATTTTTTTGTTTTTATTCAATATTTTTATCGCAAACAAAGTTGTAAGTTGCTAGATTCTCTTGCTTTTAAACCAAAAATTGCGCATGAGGCAAGGATATGAGAACACAAAACTTCTTTCTATCGAAAATCAGATTATTGGGTGCTTTATGCCTAGCTTCCCTTTCTGTTTTAATTACTGGATGTACTGCTGAGGATATATTTACTACCGACAAACATCTAATTGAAGAAGCTAAAAGTTTAGCTCCAATTTTCACAGAAACGAAAGATACTGATCATGTCTGGGATACAATAAAAAAAGCTTGGGGATTATCTGAGCGGTTGAATTACGTTCCTATAGTAATTTATGACGATCTTATGAATCCTGTAAGATTTCAAACTAAAGGAAAAAGTCTTTGGAATATTCCTGTAAACGTTTCTAACAGCAAGCGTATTTTCAATTACGATGCACGTACCGATAAAAAAGATAATTCTGCAAAAAATTACGCAGACATTAACGCTCTAGATTTAGGAAATTCTAAGCAAGCTTCTTATTTTTCTGCTATTTTACACGGCATTGAAAAAGAAACATTTGTTAATTTATGTAAGCATTATCCACAACATAGTTTAGTACCTGTAATTGTAACTAGATCATTTGGTCCAGATACTACTTATACTCTTGGATTTATGTTCTCAGTAACAAATCCTGCTTTACAAACTCGTCAAGACGTACTTCCTAATCAAGAACGTTTCTTAGAAATCTGGAATAGCATCAGCTCTGACGATGTTACCTATTTTTACGGAGAGAATTTCCCAGCTGATTATATCAATACAACAGTACTTGCTAATGGGGAGCCTATCAACTCTTTAATCCCAGCAAGTAAATATCTAAAGTAATCTTTAGAATACTTATTAGAATACTTAATTGTGAAACCCCGCAAATATCCGTGCGGGGTTTTTTCATTTAAAGCTAATTACGAACAAATACCCATCGTTAAAAAAGCACTTCTTATCCACATCTTGCTCATCAAAAACCTAAACAACCTTACGAAACTAATTTAGATTTTTTTAACCAAACATGGAAACATTCCTGCTTGGTAAAAAATCCTTACGTATGGGTTAGAGGATATGACATTATTTTCTTGTTCTGCCCTAAAGTCTTCTTTATTAAGTTTACTCCCTATTTTAGGATCTATTCGGACCTTAGCGCGTCTTTACAGTATTTATTCTGTTAAAGATAGAAGTAAGGATATAACTTCAACTTTAACAGTACACACCCTAGTAGGTATTTTTGAAACTTTAGGCCCAGACATAGTTCCTATCTTCTATGACCGTTTTAGGAACCATTCGTGGTCTAGCGCGTCTTTTTTCATGTTTGGTCTGTTAAAGGCACTATAGAGCAAATAAACAACACGATAATTCATACAATTACGGGTATTTTAGAAATGCTCGGTTTAGGAATAGTTCTTTTGATATTTAGAATTGCCTTAGCAGCGCTGCTTGTTCCTATAGTATTTCTATAATTACCGCATTTATTAAACACCTCTCCCAGAATTCATGTCCAAAAACACCTTTATTGTTTTATTTCAATGATTTGTGTTATAATTCTATCCTAATTGAAAAATTTATGTGGAGAAAAACCATGTTCATTAATAGTTATGAAAACCCTAATACTTTTCTAGAAAGAACTTCCAATCACCCAAGTTTCATTAAAAGTGCCTACGCGCGTTATGATAGAGGTATCAGATCTCCTCTGAAGGAAGATCTAAAATCTTTGTTGTTGGGAGCACTTCCTATCTCGGGATCTATTCGCGGCTTAGCGCGTCTTTACAGTATTTATTCTGTTAAAGATAGAAGTAAGGATTCTAAAAAAGATGTAATCACTCATACAGTAATCGGTATCCTGGAGTTCCTTGGATTTGGCGCTCTCTTACTAGTATTGAGTATTGTCCTAACTATTATTGGAATTTTCTTCCTCATCGCCGTCGGAACTATAGGTCTGTGTTGTCAAAGTCTGAAACGTAAGTTAAGTTCTTAACAAAATCTTATCTATCCAACAAATGTTAACTCTCTTTATGTATTTTCCTCTCGTAAACCATGAGTAAACGCTTTGTTTATCTGTCATTTCTAGTTTTGTTTTAATTACTTACGCGATAAAGTGCTTTTGATTTATAAAATTTTTTCATGGATCAGGTATGCTTACACGGTATGAAACAAGTTCCGATTTTGTACTAGGAACCGAGAACCATCCAGAATGGATTAAAAGTGCCTACGCGCGTTATAATAGAGGTATCAGATCTTCTTCTCCTCTGCTTGATTTGTTCTTAGATGGTAAGAAAAGCTTAATATCTAGCGCATTAAGCTCTCTTCCTGTCTTGGGATCTATTCGCGGCTTAGCGCGTCTTTACAGTATTTATTCTGTTAAAGATAGAAGTGAGGATTCTAAAAAAAATACTGTTTTCCACACGATCGCAAGTATTCTAGAAATCCTAGGCCTAGGAATTTTCATGCTTATTGCTAAAATTCTTATCCTTAGCCTCATTAATGCTTATTTTCTTTATTAGGATCTAAGTTGAACTTAATCTAAAGAAGGCAACTCGATTTGTGAAAATAACCTCGCCTTTTCCAAGGAGATCTTTTGTTTTTTAAAGTTAGATCTCCTTAATATTTTTAATAAATTAATATTTCTTCGCTTCATTTCTTGTATCAAAGTAGCTCTTAAGCAAAATAGATACAAATTAACTTATCTTCTCTATATACTTTTAGATCATTTACTAATCTAAATTCTTCCATAATCAATTTATCTAGGAATGCCAACTCCTAAGGAGTCTCAAACTAAGGAGAATCTATTTTGCATAACGAAATGATTTTTATAGCACAAACCGTGCTAATCGTACTTTCAGGAATATTTTTCGCTTCTAAAAGTACAGGATGGCTAACAGGATGGTTAGCTACTCTATCAGTAATCATGAATGTATTTGTATTGAAGCAGATTTTCCTTTGCGGTTTAGAGGTGACATCCGCTGATGTCTATATGATCGGCATACTTTCCTGCTTAAATTTCTCTAGAGAGCTCTATGGACAAAATAAGGTAAATGAAGCCATGATCGGTTCCTGGGTTATCACAATAGCATTCCTCACTCTAACGCAATTGCATCTTGCTCTTATTCCTTCATTAAATGATACAACCCAAAATCATTTTATAGCGCTATTCTCACCAACATTAAGACTAACTTTAGCCTCTCTTATCACTGTAATTCTCGTTCAGATTGTCGATCTCAAGCTCTTCTCGTATCTAAAAAGCCTATTTCAAGATAAGGCTTTTGGAACCCGCTCAGCCATATCCTTAATCTCGTCACAAATTTTAGATACCCTATTATTTTCTTTCCTGGGTCTCTATGGCATCGTATCTAACCTCACTCATGTCATCCTATTTTCTCTCATCACAAAGGTATGTGTAATTGCTATGTCAGTTCCTGTTGTGGTTCTTGGTAAATATTTTAGAAAAAGAAAAGAAGCTTAAATCTCCCCATAAATTCTATTTACAGTAAAATATAGGCTCGATACGCTTGCTTTCCTCTTTTCAAGCAAGATATAAAACAACAGTGTTCCCTGGGGATAATTCAGGTTCCTAATCGTGGCATTAAAATTTCACGTCCTTCACCAATCTAAAAAATCACGAGCTCGTGTAGGCAAAATAGAAACTGCACATGGAGTCATAGATACCCCTGCTTTTGTTCCTGTTGCGACTAATGGTGCTTTGAAAGGCGTTGTCGATCACAGCAATATCCCACTCATGTTTTGCAACACCTACCACCTCTTGGTACATCCTGGAACAGAAGCTATTGCCGCTATGGGAGGGCTACATAAATTTATCAATAGAAATGCTCCAATAATTACAGATTCTGGGGGCTTCCAGATCTTTAGCCTTGCCTACGGCTCAGTAGCAGAAGAAATTAAAAGTTGTGGGAAAAAGAAAGGTTCTTCATCCATCTTAGAGATTAATGACGAAGGCGTGTGGTTCAAATCCTATAGAGATGGCCACAAACTCTTTCTATCCCCGGAAGTTTCTGTACAAGCTCAGAAAGACTTAGGAGCTGATATCATTATTCCCCTTGATGAGCTCCTACCCTTTCATTCTGATGAAAAGTATTTCCGATCATCGTGTTCTCGAACATATGTCTGGGAAAAACGTTCTTTAGATTATCATGAAAAAGACCCTAGATATCAATCTATGTACGGGGTAATTCATGGGGGTATAGATCCAGAGCAAAGAAAAATAGGTTGTCGGTTTGTTGAAGATCATTCTTTTGATGGATTTGCTATTGGAGGCAGCTTAGGAAGAAATCTAAAGGAAATGGTACCTGTTGTTGATGTTACTACTTCATACTTATCCAAAGATCGTCCTGTACATCTTTTAGGAATAGGAGATCTTCCCTCGATACACGCTACAGTTAGCTTCGGTATAGATTCTTTTGACAGCTCCTATCCAACTAAGGCGGCACGCCACGGCTTGATCCTATCATCTCAAGGTCCTATCAAAATTGCCAATCAAACTTATGCTAATGATCTTTCTCCTATAGATCCTGAATGCACATGCATAACATGCAAGTCAAATATATCCAGAGCTTATTTACGACATCTTTTCAAAGTACACGAACCTAATGCAGGAATATGGTCCTCTATCCATAATTTGCATTATATGCAAGAGGTTATGAAAAATATCCGAAAACAAATCTTAAATAACGAGATTTAATCCAACTTATCTTTAGAATTAATCTCATTAATCAATTCTAATGTGATTTAACTTAAACCACTTAAAATTATAATTAATGAGAATACGAAATAGAAAATTGCTTTTTATTAAAAATAAGCATAATTTTTCTGAGTTCTATGTAAGAGACTCCCTTCACAATTATATAAGAACCATTTTTATAAAATAAAAAAACTTATACTTAATAATTATTATACTCCAAGCATAGATATGGATTGTTTTATCTATAGGTATAGAAATAATACGGAGTTTTTTTTTGATCACCAGAATGCCTGCTGGTTATTTAAAGAAGGCTTTATTAGATCAGAAACCCATATGTTACCTTACACTATGGATTGGGAAATCAATATAGCTAATACTGATGAAATCAAAGAACTCCTTATTCGCTGTATTCCTATAATAGGCAACATTCTTGGCTTCGGAAAACTTTATAGCCTATGGTCCACACGAGATCCTTCGGATCGATATGAAGATATCCTATTCCATACGCTCTCGGGAGTATTAGAAGCCTTGGGATTAGGTATAGTAGCTTTAATTTTAAAGATCGTTAAAACAATAATTTTCTATATCTTTGAATTTCTTGAATGCCTGTTGTATACAGGAATTTCTATACTTTTCTCAACCTCCCCGTCTTCAGAAAGATTTTCTCTTATATAAATAAAGATAATCTTGATTTTCTAAATGCTAAATAAACGACTCAATCCTTCTAAAAAGAAGATTTGATTAAAATTATTATTTTAATAATACATTTTTTTAACGATTTTAACGATCAGACAGTAAGCAACTTATATATTTTATTTGTTTTATTATTGAAATTATTCACAAATAAAAATAAAATGCTTCGCGCTAATTTTTAATAAAATAGTTGAATATTTTATTATACAAGATAAATTGAACTAACCAGGATAGTATTCATGTTCATAAATACCTATAATAGTAGTGAGGAATTTTATAATACTACACAAAACTTCCCTACACTTTTTAAACTTGGCTTTATTCGCGATCAATTCGGACTCAAAGATTGGAAATTTGATTGGTTAATTTCCAATGATATTGAAGATTTAGATTCTGATGGAATTTTTATACAAATTTTACGCGCTCTTCCTATTATAGGGACAGTTATGGGTATAAGTAGGATCTATAGCGTATGGTCTACAAATACCTTGGATGATAGTCTGAAAGATAAAATCATTCATACAATAGTCGGGCTGATTGAAACCTGCGGATTAGGCGTCATTACCTTGATCATGAAAATTTTTTATTTCATCCTTGCAAACGTTATTTTAGCCATTGTACCTCCATGTGTTCGAATAAGAAGAGGCTCCGAAGCAGAAGAAAATATGAAAGAACTCTTAATCGATACACTTTCTTTCGGGCTATGATTCTATTCAACTTTCCCAACTCTATCTTAGCCAGAATAAACTATTGAATGACAAAGATTTCCAAAATGAAAAATGCTAAATTATTGCCTTTTAATAACTTGTAAAGTCATTTTATATTTATAATTGAAACTATTTCAAACAATACATAAACTATTCCGCACTTAATATTTAAAGGTGAAAAATATAGTTATGTTTATTGATAGATATCCAAATAATTGGAATTTCTCACTTCGAACAAAGAATCATGGTTCTCTAATTCGCTCAAGTTTTGTTCGCAATCAATTTGGTGTTCAACCTATTCACAGAGAATGGAATATTTCTACAAAGAACGGTGTTTTCTCCAAAGCAAATATACTGGAAATTAAAAAAGCCGCTCCTATTTTAGGAACAATCATGGGTCTAGGTAGGCTGTATAGCGTTTGGTCTACAAAAGATCATACTACAAGTAAAATACAACTACTCTTACATACCCTAACGGGTGTTGTCGAAACCCTAGGCTTGGGCATTATCCTTTTAATCGCAAAAATTATGCGTATAGCAATTAAAATGTTATGCGAAAAAGTCGGTTCATATTGCTGCTGTAATCGCTATGAAAATCTAGAAACTAGCTCTACATCTTCTGAAGATTCAACAGGAATCGAAGATTTTAGATCTAATCTAGATTTAAATGAAGCAAGCTTAGCTAACATCAATCCACAACAGTTTGCTAATCTATTCTCTACTACTGTCCATGGAGATCCTTCTAAAGGAGAAAGAGTTACAGTATCTCTAACAGTAGATCCTCAAGCAATGGAGCAGATGATAAATACAACAACCCAGTTATTATCCAATATCATAAATCTTGATGAGGAGGATGAGGAGAGTATAATGATGGGTATTGCTCAATTTCAAAATATTGTAGGTACGGGTCCTATACAAAACCAAGTCCATGCGATGACCGCTTCTTTAAAAGAATTGTCTCCTGTAGAAGAGAAAAACTCTTAAAGAAAAATTACACTAGTCTTTTATATAGCATCCTTAAGCATGTTATAAGGAAACTGAACCTCTTCTCCTGTATTATCTCTTATAAACTACAAAATATAAGAGAAGAGATATTTCTTCGCTTCCACAGGAAACTCAAATCTATCTTTTTTTACTTCCCGATAAAATCAATAAACAAGAAATAGCACAAAATGCCAATGCTGATGCCATGGGAATCGTAATAAATCCAAAGATAAATAATTTTGTTGAACAAGAAACTCTGCCGCAAATGTCTATGGTCATTCCGGAAATTTCCTGAAGACAAATCTGATAAACAGCGGTTATCATACCTATAATAGATAAAGGTAAAGCATAAATCCTTACCAAACTATCTTCACGATATGTAGCAATTCCTAAAATAATCGATAAAGGAAATAAGCAAATCCTTTGATAATAACATAGAACACAAGGTTCTATGTTTAACAGATAGCTGTAATAAATACTTATTACTGTCCCTGCACAACAAATCAACCAAGCGAAATATAAAGCATAATTACGAATGAATCTAATCATCGTTTTCCTCTGTAGCTTGTAAATGGCGGATTTGTCGAATGACACGTTCTAGCTCATCAAATGTAGGATCCTCAATCAGATAGTCTCCAACTACAGCTGTTGGTGTTGCTAACTGTCCCCCAAGAACCTGAGAGCCATAAATATTGTTCTTCTTAATTTGCTCTTCATATTGCTGAGAATCCACACACTGCATTAATCCCTTAGGATTGATACTACGACCTGAATGCGTTTTCAAATTCTCAGCAAGCTTAGTTAATACTTCAGGAGTTGCCCAACGTTTCCCCTCTTCCTTAGGATAAATAAGTAACCTATGGAAATACTCAATATAAGCCTCTGTGTCAGGCTGACGCGGGTCATGATGATAGACACAAAGTAACGCTTGAGCAGCCGGCATGGATCCGCGAATGAAACATACAGGAATTAACGTAAATGACACCTCACCGGTATCAATGTAGTTTTTCTTTAAAATAGGGAAAACCTCAGTACTGAACTCCGCACATGCGGAACATGAAGGTTCTTCAAACACTGTAATATTAATCGGTGCATAGGGATTGCCAAGAGTTGGAAAATGTTTGGCATTGGTAGGGATATGAGCTTTAGGAGGTAATATCGTCTGCTTTTTATAAATCATTAATCCAAAGCATAGTATAAAAAAAGCACTGGTAACTATGACTAATATCTTTTTATTCAATGATCGTTCTCTTCTCTTATAAGGCTCACACAGAACTAAGAAATAGAATAAAAAAATAAAAATTTAAAACTATTTTTTACACAAATAAGGATGGAGCATCTCATTTTTGTCTCTTATTTATCTATCGAGACAAGTTGAATTCGATAAAAAACCTTTTAGTTTTATTATTTTCATTCTATTTAGAAAGAAAGATCCCGGTATTTTTCTTTTTATGGATAAAGAAACTTTAGAAAATATTTATAAGCACTTTCGTTACCGCTTTTTTAAATTAAGTATTCTCCCTGCATTTTTAGGACTACTGCTGATATCCACACCAAATACTCTGAATTATCAAGCACCAAGCGTTATCCTTTCTGATAGAGTTTGTGGAAGCCTGTTAATCATTTTAGCATTGATATCTTTTTATAGACGTTCTGTACTTTGGTTTGGTGTATTCATAGGTATTTGGGTAACTCTTTTCCCTTGTTTTCCGGAACGTTCCTCTATTGTTTTTGCAAATGATACACTCATAGGATTTGCCATCTTTGCTGTTGTTTGTATTCCACCTACACGGCCAGAAGCCTTGGAGGTTGGTCCTACTCTTCCTGAAGGAATGACTTATAACCCATCTTCAGGAGGACGAAGAGCCGCTGTTTTAATATTAAGTTTATTAGCCTGGTTGCAATCACGCTTTTTAACAGCATCTGCTTTAGGAATCTCTAGAACTGCTTTTGAATGCAGTTTTCTTGTCTACGCAGCAATGATGACTGCTTATTCCTTACTTGTTGTTCTATCTTTATCGGGGGGAGAACGCCGTTGGCATACACGACCAAAAATAGTATTAGCAACAGCACTTACCCTGCTTTCTGCTATTATCCTTACCTTTATCCCTATTGTATCAAAACAAATGACCTTAGATTGTTGGATATGTTTATCTCTAACAATACAACCTGCTCTAGCCTTTGTTTTTGCTTATGATGAATTCAGAGCAACTTTCACATATCTAGGACAATTTATTGGGAAAAAACGCGAACTACTTCGTATATCATTATTCGGATCTGAATACTACAGAGATTCATTATTTTGGGAAGAACGCACCGTTCTTCCTTTTATAAAAGCGTGCAAACAAGCTTTCCAGGGTATTTCTTTTCCTATTAATCTTTTGATTGCTGTTTGTGTAGCGATAGGATTTATCAAAGTAAGTGATGAGTTTGCTGTTACAGATAAACTGAGGAATTATATAGACATTTGCTGTTGGTTCATCATTGTATTAGCCACCCTATCTTTTGCTAACAGTCTTCGCCATCTTAGATGGTTATGTGTAATTTTCTCAGCGGCAATTCTACTTTCTCCTGTTTTCTTCCATATTCCTCTACACTCTCCTATACTGATTCCAACAATTATCATAGGAATTGCTTTAATTTTTCTATCTGTAGGAAAAATAACACAGAAAAAGTAAATAGTTTTTTATCAAGTTAACGCAGAACTAATTCCCGAGGTAACTTCTCTTTGCTGTGCCTCAGCAGCTTGATCCTCTTCTTCTTCCGCTTCTATACGATTTCGTTTCTCTTTGTCGTACTCACTTGCATAAATATCATCTCGAGCACGATCTATACCCTCAGCAATGACAGTATCATGAATAGAAGTGTGCGGAGAATCCTTATGAGGAATAACCTTTATAGTCTGTAATAAGGTAACATAAGAAAATCTTTTAGGATATTCGCGAAGTAGAACTTCAGATTCTACAAACTCCGCGACCTCTTTTTTCGTAAATTTTCCTCTTTGACTGTTGCAGTAATTCAAAATTTGCAAGTAATTACTCTCTGCCAGTTGCTTGTGTTTACTTAGTGCTCCTTTATGATGCTGGAACGCATACATAATTAGAGGCGCGGAAATAAGTACGAAAGAAAGAATTCCTGGGAGAAGGAAAGGGAGAAATATATCTGAGACGAAAGAAAAGCCTTCACAAGGATATCCAGCTAAAAGAGATCCTATCAATAATAATATTATAGAACAGACGAAAATAATCGTAGCAATAATTACAAGAGGTGAACCCTTACAACGATGTGAATGAATACCGCTATAAAGAGAGAGCTTATCATTAGAAGAAAGTAGAGTGTAGTCTAATTGTGAAGATTGTGCATTAGCAAGTGGTAACGTCATGTTAAAAGACACTCCCGGATATCCTCTATAAGCATATGGACATTACCGGAAGAACGCATTGAATCATCAAAGAATAAAGGAACAAGTCCGCGATTTTTAAGCACATAAAATGCATCTCCAAGAAATGCGACATCACGAAAATCATGAGTAACGAGCACTACAGTTTTATAGTCCTTTCTTGCTAATCGTAAAATGTACTTATACAGCAATTCCTTAGTCGTAATATCTAAAGAAGAAAATGGTTCATCTAAAAGTAATATTGGTTTAGGAGATAAACATTGACAAGCTAAAGACACTCTTTGTTTTTGTCCTTCAGATAATTCATCAGGATAGCAATCCAACAAATTACTTATATTAAAGCTCTCAATTACTTCAGTCAACTTCTCAGAAAATATAGAGAAACGTTTATTCTTTACTCCTAATTCAGAACCTAGATAAATATTTTTCAATACGGTTCTCCACGAAAGTAGAGTCTGCTTTTGCTGCATATAAGCAACATCTGTTTGCTTAATAGGTTGGCCAAGCCATAAGATTTCCCCTTCAGAAGGAGATAAAAAATTAGCAATCAAACGAAATAGGGTAGTCTTCCCTATTCCAGAAACGCCTAAAATAATAGAAATCTTTCCTGGACGCGCAGAAAAAGAAGCTTTTTTAAAAATTAACTTATCCGAATAAGAATAGCTAAGATCTTTGACTTCTAGCATGTAGAAACCATGATTTTGAGAGGAAGATGGCTTGCGGTTACCAAGACTTGAACTTGGGACCTCGACATTATCAGTGTCGCGCTCTAACCAACTGAGCTATAACCGCGAGTTTTGGAGACTAGGAGAGTCGAACTCCTGACCTTCTGAATGCAAATCAGACGCTCTACCAGCTAAGCTAAGTCCCCGTTTATTCTTCTCTTATTATTATAGAAAAACAAAAAGTTATCTTAATGACTAAGAGATTTAACCTCAACCAAAGAATTAGGAAAAAAAACGAATCAATGGGTTAAACAGATTTCTTTGAGGACACTTTTTAAAAGAGAATCCATGTAAAATTTACTTGTTTCGCTTTGAAGTTGTAGCCAGCTTGTATTACTTGAGGATTCAAGAGGATGAGGGATAACAATATTGACGCCTAAACAAGGAACATCAAATTCATAGCATACCTGAGAAACTGCTCCCCCAGCACTATCAAAACCTTGAATGTCGGAATGAACCTTTTGAAGAGAAAGAAAATAATTCTTAGACATTGTAAATGCCTCTCCAGTAGCTATTATACCCTCAGTAAGATCATGTTCTGTGGACGTCATAGGTTTCAAGTAACCATGCACCTTTAATAGATCTTCTATAGCTTCTTTATGAGCAGCAATAAACTGTCTTCCTCCGTTCTTTGCGGCCTCTCTATAGGCTTCGCTTGTGGCAAAAATGTATTGATTGATATCTGGTATTTCAAATCTTTTGAAAAACGGACGGACATCGGAATCATAATTAACATAGCCATTCGAAATTAAAACATTTCCAAAACGACTAGTTTCCGAACGTGAATAACATGTGCCAATAATTAAAATAAGCTCTACACGATGCTTTAAAATCATGTTACAACTAATTAAAGCTGCTGAAACTTTATTGGGCCAGAAAGAAGACATCACCAAATATTTTCCAAAATAATCTCCAGAATAATATGTCCTTCTTCCCTCTAAAGTTTTCTTACTATTAGCAAACCACGGTATAGGACATTCTGTATTAGAAGATTCAGAAATTTCAGGAAGAGCAAAAATGATTCCTATACGAGATAAAGGGGCATTCTTTTCATTAAAGATATCCACAGGTTCCGCTTTTAAAGAGATGAAAGCACAACAAAGAATAGAGACAAAAAAAATCCGAAGAACCATAAAAATTCCATCTATAGAATCCTGGTTCCTTATAGAAAAACGAATTGTTAAAGAGAATGAAAAAGCTGGAAGTGAAGATAGCCCTTTCGACTCTAGAGGTAGCGAAAAACTAGACTCGAAAGAGCAAACCTTCTATGAATCTTTATTCATAACAAAGAGAAATACTCATTTTTCAAAGTCTGACTTTCTTTTTTAAATCTATAGTTCTTGCTTCGCGCACTTTGGTAATCTTAAATGATTTTGTGAACGTTTCGTATTCTTTATCCAAAGCTTTAGCGTCTTTATTTTTATAAACCATGAAAACTTGATAGAGAGTATGGTTTACTGAAATTAACATCCCTCTAAAATAGATATCCTCACAAGATATCCAAAATTCTAAAGCTTTATGTCCTTGCACCTCTTTTGCCTGCATAAATAGAACTTGAGACTCTGGTAGAGCCTGCAGCATTCCTGAAAAGCCTTCTTGAAGGTTTAATTCTGGACGACTGACATCAACTTTCTCGGGATATTCCCATACAGACACTACATATACAGTATTATCTGATTGTGTTTCTGTAACATATGTATCATAGCGTATAGTAAGTTCTGACTGAGGAATTTCTATGATCTGACCAGAATGATCTGGATCCCCCGGAAACTCTGCAGAAAATCCGCAATTTTTCGTATAGTCATAACGTTTCCACTTGAGATGATCTTTAATTTGAGAAATGGAGATATCGCTGTCTTTGATCTCTTTATTAGAAAACCAGTTCTTCATTTTAGATAGGAAACCAGTCTTCGATTCCCCCGCAACTAATGAAGCTGGACATAGGGCTTGAAGAGATATTAATACGGTTAATATGAACTTACTTAATTTTGAAAGCATAATAAAAATAAAATATGTTTATTAATTTAATAATATAACTTCCGCGAGTTTTTATTATAAATAAAACATAAAAAATCAAAATCATCAAAAAACCTTGTGTTTTATAAAATCCATAATGATAATCCCGCTTGTGAAAAAATCTTAGAAATTAAGAGTTATAGCGCATATGAAAGAGCAAGTATTTGCTAGTAAGAAAGTTGGAGTTTTGCCAGCACGATGGGGTAGTGTTAGATTTACTGGAAAGCCCCTGGCAAACATCCTCGGAAAATCTTTAATACAAAGAACTTACGAGAATATTAATCAAAATACAACACTAGATAAGGTTGTTGTCGCTACTGATGATCAACGTATTATGGATCATGTCTTAGAATTTGGTGGTGATTGCGTAATGACAAGTCCAGAATGCGCTAACGGAACAGAACGTACAGCAGAAACAGTATCGCGTTATTTCCCTGAAGCTGAGATTATAGTGAATATTCAAGGAGATGAGCCGTGTTTGCAACACACCGTTGTTGACACTCTTGTTAGAAAACTCGAAGAGTTCCCTGAGATCCAAATGGTTACTCCAGTTGCTAAAACTATGGATCCGCATGAGATCTTAACGAATCAAAAAGTGAAATGTGTTTTCGATAAAAATGGAAAGGCTTTATATTTTAGCAGAAGCCCTATTCCACACATCTTAAAAAAAGAGACACCAATTTATCTTCATATTGGCGTATACGCATTTAGAAGGAATGCCCTTTTCAATTATATTGAATATTCCCCTACGCCGCTAAGCCAAGTTGAAGATCTTGAGCAACTGCGGATGCTAGAACACGGTGGGTCTATCCACGTATGTGTAGTGGAAGCTAAGAGCCCTTCAGTTGATTATCCAGAAGATATAAATAAGGTGGAAAAATACTTAACATGCCATTCAAGTGCATCTTTTTAACAGGAGGAGTTGTTTCTTCCTTAGGCAAGGGATTAACCGCAGCCTCTTTAGCTCTATTATTAGAGCGTCAAAACCTTAAAGTTGCCATGTTAAAACTGGATCCTTATCTTAACGTTGATCCGGGAACCATGAACCCTTACGAACACGGTGAAGTCTATGTTACCGACGACGGTATAGAGACGGATCTAGATCTTGGTCACTATCATCGATTTTCTTCAGTAAACCTATCTAAATATTCTACAGCAACTTCAGGACAAATCTATGCTCGCGTGATTAAGAGAGAACGTGAAGGATTCTATTTAGGAAGCACTGTTCAAGTTATCCCTCATATTACTAATGAGATCATTGAAGTAATCCTAGAATGTGCTAAAGAAAATCAGCCTGACGTATTAATTGTGGAAATCGGTGGTACTGTTGGTGATATAGAATCCCTACCCTTTCTTGAAGCCATTCGCCAATTCCGCTACGAGCATGCTGATGACTGTTTCAGCATTCATATGACCTACGTACCTTGTTTGAGAGCTGCCGGAGAGGTGAAAACAAAACCTACTCAACATTCTGTTCAAAATTTGCGAGGTATCGGAATCATTCCGGATGCTATTCTTTGTAGGTCCGAGAATCCTTTAAGTAGCGAAGTAAAAAAGAAAATCAGTCTATTTTGTAATGTGCCCAATAACGCAGTCTTTAATGTTATAGATGTTGAACATTCGATCTATGAAATGCCCTTGATGCTCTCTCAAGAAAAGATCTCTACATTTATTACAGAAAAATTAGGGTTATTCACAAAACAAGAAGATCTAAGTGATTGGAAAATCTTAGTAGAACGTTTACGCAATCCCCTTCCAAATAAAGTACGTATCGGTCTGGTGGGCAAATATGTACAGCATAAAGACGCTTATAAATCTGTTTTTGAATCGATTACCCACGCTGCGCTAAGCTTAAATTACTCCGTCGAAATTCTTCCTTTAGATTCTGATGACCCTCATTTCCTTGAAACTTTAGAACAATGTGATGGTTGCTTAGTTCCTGGAGGTTTTGGAGCTCGTGGATGGGAAGGAAAAATTAAAGCAGCCAAGCTCTGCAGAGAAAGAGGAATTCCTTATTTCGGCATTTGCCTAGGCATGCAAGTTCTTGTTGTTGAATATGCCCGCAATGTTATGCATTTAGAAAAAGCGAACTCGACAGAAATGGATAAGGATACACCTGATCCTATTATCTGTATGATGGACGGACAAGCATCGCTAGTCGCTACAGGGGGGACCATGCGGCTGGGAGCCTATCCTTGCACACTATCTCCAGGGACTAAAGTGTATGAGGCATACGGACAATCGGAAATTATGGAACGCCATCGTCATCGCTATGAAGTGAATTTTAACTACGTGCAGCAATTAAAAAACCATGGTCTGAATATTGTAGGTACATGTCCACAACAAGGACTTTGTGAAATCGTAGAAATTGAAGATCATCCATGGATGATCGGCGTACAATTCCACCCAGAATTTCTGTCAAAATTAATAACCCCTCATCCACTGTTTGTAGGTTTTATTCAGGCAGCAATTCTATATTCCAGGAATAAAAGCTGTGTCTAATCCCCAAGAAACAAAAATCTTCCTCGGCATAGACTATGGACAGAGGCGCATAGGCCTTGCTTATGCAGCCTCTCCCTTGCTCATCAGCTTACCTATAGGATTTATAGAAGCAGGAAAAACACTGGAGGCAACAGCCAAAATTCTCGCTAAAATTATTCAAGAACGCAACATCTCTTGTGTAATTTTAGGAAATCCCATTCCTATGCAAAAAGGTCAAAAATCTGTTCTACAAGAAGAAATTATCAAACTTTCTTCCTTAATTCATGAATCTTGTTCTGTTGAGATCATCCTTTGGGATGAAAGACTCTCCTCAGCACAAGCAGAGCGTATGCTAAAAGGTGATTGCGGTTTAAGCAGAAAAAAAAGAAAAGGGAAAGCGGATAGTATCGCTGCGACTCTTATCCTCACAAGTTTCTTAGAAAGTTTACCTAAAATACCATCCTAACTAATCCCTCCATAAATTTCTCATTGAGAATATTCTAATTCCTTAAGAATTAAAGCTTAAAATTTATTTAGATAATTAATTAAACAGTCTGTGCATATAAATTATTTCAATTCGAAAATGAATAAAATTACTTTGAAGAAAAAACTAAAAAATCTTAATCTCCTAGCCTTGAAAATCTCAATCCTATTAATCTAAAAGATTTTTAAAATTGCCAATCTGACACTATCCAATAAATTGCTGTGTCCCTTCTTAAAAAAATACAATGAGGGTGTTTTTCTTTTATATGATGTACATAGGGTGGCTGTTTGCTGTTGTCTTCGCGTCTTCAATTTTAGGAGGCTGTTTTCCAACAGCTTTGAGATCGTCAAAAACTCTCACAATTGCCATTCATGATGATCCTGCATCTTTATCTCCGGAACAAGCAAAGCGTGCCTTAGACCTTTCTATCTCCAAACTCATTTTTGAAGGACTTATAAGGGAAAATTCTTATAAAGGTGATCATGTAGAATTCGGGTTGGCAAGTCATTACACTGTGTCTGCTGATGAAAAAACCTATACTTTTTTCATAAAACATGATGCCTTATGGAGTAATGGTAGCCCAATTAGATCTCAGGATATTGCTAGAGCTTGGGAACATGCAAAAATGTTTTCTCCTCATCACCAAGCCTTTGAGGGAATTAATTTTAAGGCCTGTTCACCATCCAGTATCACTTTAACCCTAGACACCCCAAATCACAATCTACTGCAACTGTTGGCATTCCCAGCATTTTCTGTTTTCAATCCCGAAGATTTAAATATATCTAGCGGACCTTTTCACTTAATAACTCATAATCCTGGCCACTGCCTACTATTCGAAAAAAATCCTTACTATTATGATAGAGAAAAAGTCAGTATATCCTGCGTTAATCTACTAGTTATTCCAGACTTATATACCGGAGCACTTTTACTAAATCGAGGAAAAATTCATTGGCTAGGACAACCTTGGCATCAAGGACTGACTAAAGAACTAAAAGAAACTACACCCTACCACTACACTAGTTATCCTGTGGAGGGGGCTTTCTGGCTTATACTTAATACAAAAGATCCTGTCCTATCTCAAATTCACAACCGTTATAGATTAGCAGCAGCTATTAATAGAGAAGAAATTATCGATTATGCTCTACAAGGAAATCAAGAGCCAGCCTATACGCTATCAAGAAATACTCCTCCCTATTATCAATACAAAAAACAAAAACTGATCACCCCCACAGAAAAGCTGACCCTAACATATCCTTCAAATATCTTAAGATGCCAACGCATTGCAGAAATTCTCAAAGAACAATGCAAATCCGTAGGTCTCAATCTATTTTTGGAGGGATTAGAATACCATGTTTTTCTCAGCAAACGACAAATGTGTGATTTTACAATGGCTACAGCAACAGGGGTAGCCTACTATCCTAACGCTGCAATCCTTCCTCAAGCAGAAAAGCTTATCAGAAATTTGGAAATCATTCCTATCTACCATATGAGCTATGATTATATTACACTATCTCCAATAGAAAAAATTCTCCACAATGCTTCTGGAGCCGTTGATCTTAAATATGCACGTTTGCCTTAAAACTTGTTTACAGTATGAATACGAAATTAAAAATCTCGGTTTTTTAGATCCAGGATTGGAAATTATTTTTTTAACCAGTAGTCTAAATCTACTATTCAACTTCAAGGCAATCTTATGACGAATAGATTCAAAAAATACTGCGCTATTTCTTTCCTATCTATTGTTAATCTGTTTCTAGTCGGTTGTCATCAACAAGCTTCCCAAGATATGGGGAAGTGTTTAAGAATCGGGATGACATACGATCCTATTTCATTAGATCCTAGATGTACCTATTTAAAAAAAGATATCTCATTAGCAAAAGCCCTTTACGAAGGTTTAGCTCGCGAACGCATTTCTAACGATCTTGTGATCTTAGGAATAGCTAAAGATTACACGGTATCTAACGAAGGTACTGTATTCACATTTAATCTTAAAAACACAAAATGGAGTAATGGAGATCCTGTAACAGCATACGACTTTGAAGAGTCAATCAAACAAATCCATACAAAAAATCTGCCTATATCCTATCACAACCTTCTCCATATTATCAAAAATTCCAAAGAAATTATGGAAGAGCAATTACCTATAGAACAGCTGGGAATTAAAGCTCTAAACTCGAAGACATTAGAAATTACTTTGGAGCATCCTTCATCGAATTTTATAGAGATTGTCTCCCATCCGTTATTTTTTCCTGTCCACACATCTCTGAGAGAATATTATAAAAATCCAAAAATCAAGCCCGTTTATATCTCTAATGGGCCTTTTACATTGGATGATTTTCAACCGCAAAAACATCTAATAATGCGAAAAAATATTCACTATTATGATGCCAATAAAGTAAAAATCGATACACTGATCTTCAAAGTCATGTCTGACGTACATACAGCAGTAAAATTCTTCAAAAATAATCTTATTGATATTCTTGGTAATCCTTGGATATCTAAAATCCCTCAAGAAATGTTAAACAACACCCCTACGGAGATAAAACACGTGTATCCCGTATGCTCAACATCTATACTTATTTATAACCTAGACATGCCTGTACTACAAAATAAAGCCTTAAGAAAAGCTCTCGCTTACGCTATTGATAAAGAATCTCTTATTCCTCTACTCAATTCAGCAAGAATTGCTAATTCATTTGTACCGCCAGAACTATCTGAAGTGCATGGTCAAGATATTCTTACCAAAGAGCAACGAGAAAAAAAAGCACAAGAATACTTCAAAGAGGCGGAAACTACTCTATCAGAAAGAGAACTCTCCGAACTCTCTCTTATTTATCCTCAAGAATCTGGAGTTTTTTCTCTTGTAGTTCAAGAACTTCAACAACAATTCAAAAATGTTCTGGGCATTCATATACCGATTCAAGGTATCGAATACTTCTGCTTCTTAGAAAAAAGAAATAAGGGCGATTTTTATTTATCGGTAGGAGGCTGGATTGCAGAATATCTCAATGCTAGAAACTTCCTCACAATACTTGGAAATCCAGAAAACAAGGAAACAAGTCATCAATTAGGGAAATGGAAGAATAAACAATTTGATGAAATCTTAAGAAAATACCATACCCAAGCATTCACCAGAGAAGATCAAATACTAGCTGAAAAACTCATTGAAGAAGATATTCCCGTATTTCCCTTATACCATTTTAACTATATCTATATCACACAACCGCAAATAAATAATCTCTATACCTCTCCTCTAGGACATATGGATCTTAAAGAAGTCGAATTTCTCCCCATAATGTAATTCAGATTTTATCAAAATATTTCTTAAAGATGAAAATGTCTACAAATCAAGTATATAGATTTAAAATGCCTAATAAATCTATTGATTCAGCGACTCTAATTGCACAATCCAGTAAAATGAAACCGGTATGAAAAACCTTCAATAAGCACGCGACATGCTTCTTAACCTTATGACAAGAAAACCGCATAAGCTTCTAATACTTACCCTATCGACTCTCCTTTTTTTAGGAATTTTTCCGTTATGCACAAGCTGTCACACAAATATTTCTAAAAATCAAAATTCTTTAAAAATAGCAATTAGCCATGATCCCATGTCGCTAGATCCGAGAAGTGCTTGCTTAAGTAAAGATATTTCAATAGCTCAAGCACTTTATGAAGGTCTCGTAAGAGAACGTCCAGGAAATCCTGAACTTGCTTTAACAAAATACTACACAATATCTGATGATCAGACTGTCTATACTTTCTACCTTAAAGACGCCTTATGGAGTAATGGTGATCCTGTAACAGCATACGATTTTGAAGAATCAATCAAACAAATTCATAAACTTGAAGTTACCCTATCCTCTAATTTCCTTCCTCGGGTGATTAAAAATTCCCAAGCAGTAATAAGTAAGAAACTGCCCATTGATACTTTAGGCATTCGGGCCTTAGATAAATCAAAATTAGAAATCACCCTAGAAAAACCTGTCTCCCACTTTTTAGAACTTCTTGCTTATCCTATTTTCTTTCCAGTACACAAATCTTTAAGAAACTTTTATTCTTCCGGAGGCATGAACCTTCCTAATATCTCTAATGGACCTTTCGTCATTCAAGATTACCAACCACAAAACAAATTAGTTATTAAAAAAAATCCATTATATCATGATAAAAGTTCGGTTCATCTTGATACTATTATATTTCAAATTGTTCCCGATACACGTACAGCGATGCAGCTTCTACAAAAAAATCTCATCGATTGGGTAGGCTCTCCGTGGAGCTCCCCTATTTCTAAAGAAGACCAGCATCATATCCCGAAAGATAAGCTTTATAATTATCCAGTACTTGGAACAACAGCACTAATATGCAATTTAAAAAACAGCCCCATAAACAATGTAGCACTGAGAAAAGCTTTAGCTTATGCTATTGACAAAACGACCTTGCTACAGTTTATTAGCCACGGAAAGGTTGCTGAGCATTTTTTACCCCCAGAATTATCAAAAATCTCCAAACGATCTTATCTCTCGCAAGAAGAACGCCAGGAATATGCTCGGGCATGTTTCAAAGAAGCTCAAAAAGAACTATCTCAAAAATGCATCTCAGAATTATCTATTATCTATCCTTTAGAGTCCGCCTGTTTAAATGCGGTTGTTCAAGAAATACAACAACAAATCAAAAATGTCTTAGGTATCTGTATCACAATCCAAGGCATGGAATATCATTGTTTTTTAGATAGAAGACGACGTGGAGATTTTACTCTAGCTACAGGAAGATGGGTAGCAGATTATCCAAGACCTACATCCTTTCTGGCAATTCTTGGAAACTTTAAAAGTGATGAACCTACAAAATCTCTAACGAAATGGGAAAATAAAGAATACAACCATATTCTCGACTCTCTTCTTTCTCCAGAAGAAAATCCTCTAGATCAAATGCTAGCTGAAAAACTTATTGAAGATGAGCTCCCTATTATCCCTCTATACCATTTCGAATATACGTACGCAGCCAATCCTAAAATTCAAAACTCTTACACTTCATTATTGGGGCATATTGATTTGAAAGAAACAGAATTTTCAAAATAATATTCACTTTTTAAAGCTTCTAAAAACCCCTTCAACTTTCACCTAAGTCAAACAAAATATTGACTTAAACTTGAAAAAAAATTTCTTAAAAACGACTCTCCATACGAATGAATGAATTATTTTATATTGAAGCTACGATAAGTCAAAGATATAATGCTTGGGTTTGGTTAAGATTTTAAATTAGGATTCTTACCAACTTATCAAAGACATTAAGGGTGTAGATAATGTTCCGCTATATAAAAAAGCGCCTAGTATTCAACCTGCTTTCTTTATGGATCATCCTAACCCTAACTTTCCTTGTAATGAAAACTATTCCCGGGGATCCATTTAATGATGAAAGTAGCAATACTTTGTCTCAAGAAACTTTGCAGATCCTTAAGTCACGCTATGGGTTAAATAAACCTCTATACCAACAATACATTCATTATCTAAAATCTTTGGTAACTTTAGATTTTGGAAATTCCCTTGTTTACAAGGACCGCAGTGTAACGAGTATTATCTCTACAGCATTTCCTGCATCAGCGATACTTGGAATTGAAAGCCTTATTCTTTCTATATCTGGTGGGATCTCGTTAGGAACCTTAGCAGCATTAAGAAAGAAGAAAGAAGGGCGTTACATCCTGCTCTCTTCTATTTTACAAATTTCTATTCCTGCATTTGTCCTAGCAACCATGCTACAATATATTTTTGCAGTAAAAATACCTATTTTCCCTATAGCCTGCTGGGGAAATTTTTCTCATACGATTTTGCCATCTCTAGCTTTAGCAATCACACCCATGGCATTTATAACTCAACTAACTTTTTCTTCAGTATCTTCAGTCTTAAACAAAGACTATGTGTTACTTGCCTATGCTAAAGGACTCTCACCAATAAAAGTTATACTTAGACACATTCTCCCCTATGCGATATTTCCAACCATTTCCTACGCCGCATTTCTTGTAACCACAGTCATGACAGGGACATTTGCTATAGAAAATATCTTCTGCATTCCAGGTTTAGGGAAGTGGTTTGTCTGTAGTATTAAACAACGTGACTATCCGGTAACTCTAGGATTATCTGTATTTTATGGGGCTTTCTTTATGCTATCCTCATTACTATCGGATCTTATACAGGCAATGATAGATCCCCAGCTTCGCTATTCCTATAAAGAAGTTGAGCATGAAACAAACTTTTCCCAAGAAAGCGAACATCTCTAACGAAATCCATAGAACTTAGGTGACGAATAAACAAAACTAAAAGAAACAAATAAGGCGATCGAAAAATTTCATGGACATTCCTTTAAAATCTTATCAACCCACTCTTTGGCAACGTATGAAAGGAAATACCATGTTTATGGTAGGAATCTCCATACTTGGGACTTTAATTTTAGGTGCCATTCTTCTTCCATGGATTTATCCTAATTATGAACAAACCTCTTTAGAACATACTTTAGCCCAACCAGGAAAAATGTTTCCTTTTGGAACAGATTCTCTAGGACGTTGTATGTTGGCTAGAACTATTCAAGGCATTCGCCTATCGTTACTGATTGCTGTGACAGCAACTCTTATAGATGTCTTGGTAGGGCTCCTTTGGTCCACTGTAGCACTGTCTTCGGGGAAAAAAGTTGCCTTCTTAATGATGCGTATTACAGAAATTCTATTTTCAATTCCTAGAATTCCTGTAATCATTCTTCTTCTTGTCATCTTTGATCATGGGATTCTCCCTTTAATTCTAGCTATGACACTTACAGGATGGATACCGATAGCACGAATTATCTATGGACAATTCTTATTATTGGAAAATAAAGAATTTGTACTTTCTGCAAAAACGATGAACGCATCTACATTTCATATTCTGAAAAAACACCTTTTACCGAATACACTTACGCCGATTATCTCTACGCTCATTTTTACTATTCCTGGAGCAATATATACAGAAGCCTTCATTAGCTTTTTAGGCTTAGGAATCCAACCTCCACAAGCTAGCTTAGGAACATTAGTAAAAGAAGGTATTAACGCCATTGACTACTACCCCTGGCTATTTTTCATTCCATCATTCTTCATGATTACACTCTCAATAAGCTTTAATCTAATTGGAGAAGGAGCAAAAGCTCTATTTATAGAGGAAAATTCTCATGCCTGATACGCTCCTCAAGATACAAAATCTTAAAATAGCATCAAATAATCCACACAGATTGCTAATAGATAATCTTAGTCTTACAATAAAAAAACAGCACAGCCTAGCTCTAGTAGGAGAGAATGGTTCAGGGAAAACAATTATTACTAAAGCAATTCTTGGTTTACTTCCAGATAATTGTGAAATTATAGAAGGCAATATCTTCTTCGAAGATCAGAATCTGAAAACAATGTCGTATAAAAATTTCCAAAAGATTCGCGGGAGGAAAATAGCTACGGTATTGCAAAATGCTATGGGATCTCTTACACCATCTATGCGTATAGGAGCGCAAATTGTAGAAACCTTAAGACAACATAACTCGATAACGAAAAAAGAAGCTTATTCAAAAGCTATAGAACTATTAGCAAGCGTACGCATACCCAATCCAGAACGTTGTTTTCATCTCTATCCTTTCGAATTAAGTGGTGGCATGCGTCAACGGACAGTAATTGCTATATCTTTAGCTAGCTCTCCAGAACTTATTCTTGCTGATGAACCTACAACAGCGCTAGATTCTGTATCACAAGCTCAAGTATTGCGTATATTGCGTAAGGTTCATAAAGAGAATAATACAGCAATGTTGCTAGTTACCCATAATCTAGCATTAGTAACAGAACTCTGTGATGATATTGCGATTATTAAAGATGGCCAACTCATAGAAACTGGGAGTGTAAAAGAGATTTTTTCTTCTCCACAACATTCTTATACAAAACGTCTTCTCAAAGCTGTATCGAAAATTCCTCTCACAGACTCCTCTTCGCCTATTTTAAAAGCAAAGCTTGCAATTTTAAGAAATACAGACACCTTATAGAAAATTCATGACTAATTTAGTAACTATAAATAATTTATCGATTGCGATTAGGAAACAAGTTATTCTTAACAACATCAATCTCCAATTAAAAAAGGGAGAATGTTTGACAATTGTTGGTGCGAGTGGATCAGGGAAGTCTTCATTAGCTCTGGCTATTTTAGGATTAATGCAACCTAATCAAGGTACGATTACCTTTCATGTTGATCCCAAAACACCAAAAGCAAAAACAGTACAAATTGTCTGGCAAGATGTACACTCAAGTTTAAATCCTACAATGAGTATCGAAGATCTCATTTTAGAACCTCTGCATATTATAGGAACATACTCTAAAGAAGAACAAAAAGAAAAAATCCAACGTGTTTTACAACTCGTTAACCTACCGCTATCCGTACTACGCTTAAAACCTCATAAACTAAGCGGGGGTCAAAAACAACGTGTGGCGATTGCAAAAGCTCTAGTATGTGAACCTGATCTCCTTATTTGTGACGAACCGATATCTGCTCTAGATACCCTGAATCACTCACTCATATTAGACCTTTTCCAAACAATAAAACAGCAATGCGAAAGCACTCTACTCTTCATTACACATGATATGTCGGCAGCTTATTATATTGCAGATACTATTGCTGTTCTGGACAAAGGATCCCTTGTAGAATATAGTCCCAGAGATAAAATTTTCTTAAATCCTAAACATGAAAAAACCCAAGAGCTCCTTGACGCCATTCCGATATTTTCTCTAGAAAATACTGAATGTAATTCCTCTTATTCGCCTCAAGAGAAAGCATTTGTTTAAATTAAACAAAAAAAAATTAGATGAAATCTGAATACCTAAAGTTCTTTGTAGTATGTGAGGAGTTATGTATACTGCGATGCATACTCATCTTTGATTTGTCTTAAATTGCATGATTGTAAAACAACAATTATAAAGATAAAAATAGTCTTATACATTACCTAGAGAATTGCCTCTCAATAGCATGTAAAAATCGTTATCGATTGCTTTAGACGTTATGTGTAAATCATTGACAGGAAGAAGTTGAGCATGCTACGAATCAAACTAACAGCCGTTGAAATGGAGCATCATTGACGATGGAAATTTCTCATATCTTGGAAGACCTCGCTTACGACGAAGGGACACTTCCCAGAGAAGCTATAGAAGCTGCTATCGTCAAACATACGCAAATTACTCCTTATTTACTTCAAATTCTTGAAGACGCAACCGAACGCGTACCAGAATTAATCAACGATGGCAGTTACCAAGGCCATCTTTATGCTATGTATTTATTAGCACAGTTTCGAGAAACCCGAGCTCTTCCATTAATTATCAAGCTTTTTTCTTATACTGATGATACGCCTCACGCAATTGCTGGTGATGTTCTTACTGAAGACCTTCCAAGAATTCTTGCTAGTGTGTGTGACGATGCATCTTTGATTAAAGAGCTTATAGAAGCTCCTGGAATCAATCCTTATGTAAAAGCTGCAGGAATTTCTAGTCTTGTACATCTTGTAGGAATAAAAAAGATCTCTAGAGATACAACTATTCGTTATTTTGGAGAATTGTTAAACTATAGATTAGAAAAAAGTCCTTCTTTTGCTTGGGATAGTCTCATAGCTGCTATATGTGCATTATATCCCGCGGAATTATTCTATCCAATTAGCAAAGCTTTTAATGCCGGTCTCGTAGATATAACTTTCATCAGCATGGAAGACGTAACGAATATCATAAATGAAGAAACTACTGAGTCCTGCCTTCAAGAACTTCTATCCTCACCAGAACTCATTAACGACACCCTAGAAGAAATGGAAAAATGGCTCGAAGATTTTCCTATAGAGCCTTAATCCCCAAGGGATTTTCCAACAGATTATAACGCAAAGAGGTCCCAAGTGAATAAACAAAAACGTTTCTTATCTCTTTTATTCCTCACTCTCGCACTCCTAGGTATATGGTTTTGCCCTCACCCGGAAGCGATAAACCCTAATGCTTGGCATCTATTCGCTGTATTCACAACAACAATTTTAGGAATTATTCTACAGCCATTGCCTATGGGAGCCATAGTCATTATTGGGATTTCTACACTGTTACTTACACAAACCTTAACCCTAGAACAAGGGTTATCAGGATTTCATAATCCAATAGCCTGGTTGGTCTTCTTATCATTTTCCATAGCAAAAGGTATTATTAAAACGGGGCTTGGAGAACGGGTTGCTTATTTTTTCGTCAGTATCTTAGGGAAAAACCCTTTAGGATTAAGCTATGGTTTAGTAATCACAGATTTCCTACTAGCCCCTGCCATCCCCAGTGTAACAGCACGTTCCGGAGGTATTCTCTATCCTGTAGTTATGGGATTATCAGAATCATTTGGAAGCTCTCCAGAAAAAGGTACAGAAAGCCTAATTGGATCCTTTTTAATTAAAGTCGCATATCAAAGTTCTGTAATTACTAGTGCAATGTTTCTTACAGCCATGGCAGGTAATCCTCTAGTAGCAGCTCTAGCAAGTAATGCTGGAGTCGCTCTAACTTGGGCAACATGGGCAAAAGCGGCGGTAATTCCTGGATTACTTAGCTTAGTACTTATGCCTATAGTACTTTATAAGCTCTATCCACCAACAATTACTTCATGCGAAGAAGCAATCCGCACAGCAAAATTACGTCTTAAAGAAATGGGGCCTTTGAAAAAAGGTGAGAAGATTATCTTAATGATTTTCATTCTCCTTGTTGTCTTATGGACATTTGGAGACTTATTAAGAATCTCAGCAACAACAGCAGCTCTAATTGGCTTATCTCTACTCATTCTTACGAATATTTTAGATTGGCATAAAGATGTTATGGCTAATACCACTGCATGGGAAACTTTTATTTGGTTCGGTGCTCTGATTATGATGGCATCATTCCTAAATCAACTCGGCTTTATTCCTCTAATTGGTGATTCTGTAGCTGCAGGAGTTGCAGGATTATCTTGGAAAGTAGGCTTCCCTATTCTCTTTCTCATGTACTTTTACTCACACTATCTATTTGCAAGTAACACAGCACATATCGGAGCAATGTTTCCAGTATTCTTAGCGGTTTCTATATCATTAGGAACAAACCCAATTTTTGCCTGCCTAGTACTCGCTTTTTCAAGTAACTTATTTGGAGGGCTCACACACTATGGTTCAGGACCCGCTCCCCTTTATTTTGGCTCTCAACTTGTTTCAGTCAAGGATTGGTGGAGATCTGGTTTTGTGCTCAGCATTATGAATATCGTCATTTGGGTCGGTATTGGCAGCTTATGGTGGAAAATTCTCGGTCTTATCTAAACTGAACCTTCCTTAACAACGAGATAAATAAACCTTCTTTTAGAAGTTTTTCTCATTGTCGATAAAGACAAACACAACTAACTTGCGAAAATAACCGTATCCATTAATTGTTATGCATCCAAACTTTAGCGATCTCAATGGTGTAGTTATCCCAGGCACTCCTCCTTTGCCTAGAGAACTACAAAAATTTCCCTCTCTGCTTCCTACCAACGATTTGCGTTTTTCTCCCAAATTTGATGCTGATGTTGCCAAACTTTTTCCCAATACTTACGATAGCCCCTATCTAAAATTCACTTCAGGAACTATACCACCGATATATCCATTAAAAGTTGGGGTGATGCTATCCGGAGGCCCCGCTCCTGGTGGGCATAATGTCATTTGGGGATTATTACATAGTTTAAAAAAAATCCATCCAGATAGCTCTCTAATAGGATTTCTAAATAACGGTCAGGGAATTCTTAACAACAATACAGTAGAGATTAACGAAGAATTTATGGAATGCTTTAGAAATTCCGGAGGTTTTAACTGTATAGGAACAGGAAGAACGAATATCATCACTGAAGAAAATAAAGCCGCATGCTTAAAAACCGTGAGAGCTTTGGATCTTGATGGTTTAGTAATTATTGGTGGGGATGGCTCAAATACAGCAACCGCAATTCTTGCGGAATATTTTTCTCAGCATCACCCCAAAACATGCGTTGTAGGTGTTCCCAAAACTATTGACGGAGATCTCCAACACTTATTTTTAGACCTTACCTTTGGATTTGATTCAGCAACAAAGTTTTATTCTTCAATCATCAGTAATATCTCAAGAGATACACTATCTTGCAAAGCACATTATCATTTTATAAAGCTTATGGGACGATCAGCATCTCATATTGCTTTAGAATGTACCCTACAAACACATCCTAATATCACACTGATAGGCGAAGAAATCGCAGAAAAAAATGTCCCCTTAAAAACGATCATTCATAAGATATGCTCGATTATTGCTGATAGAGCCGCTATGGGAAAATACTACGGTATTATTCTCATTCCTGAGGGTATTATCGAGTTTATTCCTGAGATTAATAATCTTGTTAAGGAAATAGAAAGAATCCCCGAAGATATTGATAAATTCTCATCATTATCTCGAGAGTCTCAGAAACTATTAAAAAGCTTCCCTGAAGCCATTGCAAATCAGCTTCTTAATGATAGAGATGCTCACGGAAATGCCTACGTGTCTAAAATTAGTGTGGATAAGCTTCTCATCCACCTTGTAGACAATCACTTAAAGAAGTATTTCAAAAATGTTCCCTTTAATGCAATTTCACATTTCCTAGGTTATGAAGGAAGATCCTGTTTACCCACAAAATTCGATAATACATACAGTTATGCTCTAGGTTATGGTACAGGAGTTCTGATATTTAATCGTTGTAATGGTTATCTCACAGTTATCGAATCTCTAATCAATATAGTGGATAAATGGCGGCTACGCGCCATGCCTATTGTGAAAATGTTTACAACAAAGAAAAAATCAGATGGAACTATAAAACCCCTAATAAAAAAGAGTTTGATAGATATAAGTAGCCCAGCTTTCCTTAAGTTTAAGTTATATAGAAAAATCTGGGCTCTTGAAGACTCCTATCGCTTTTTAGGCCCATTACAAATTGACACACCACCAAACACTCATTCCGATCATTTTCCTCCGCTAACCCTCCTCCTCAATCATAATGAATGGCAAAAAAGATGCTCAATCTGTATGGAAATTCCTGACTGTGATTACTAATCTCATCATTCCTACATCCTTAAAATAAGAAGCGGAGTTTCTTCTCGACGAATTCTTTTTAAAAAATTAAATTAACATTATAAAAGCCTCCATAAATTAGGAGAAATATAACCAAATGAGCACTACGTGTCATAAACATGAACAACGCCACGTTATAAAATTTAATATTCTCAATAACATCACAACTTTCGGTGTTCTTCATACACCTTTACAGGCTTGTGCTCCCTACCCCTTGGTGATTACTCTTCATGGGTTAGCTTCAAGTAAAATTGGTTCCAAACGCACTCATGTACAGCTTGCTGAAAAACTCACAGAACATGGTATTTCTGTTTTGCGTGTTGATCTCCCTGGACACGGTGATTCCGAAGGTTCCCTATACGACTTCTCATTTAGTGACTATATCACTAGTGCAAATGAAATTATCTCTCATGGTTATGGCTTAAATAATATCGATACGAAAAATATTGCTGTCTTTGGTTCTTCATTAGGAGGAACGTTAGCTCTATTAAATATGCCTACCCTACAATATGTAAAAAGCCTTGCTGTATGGGCGCCAACAATTCAAGGTGCTATATGGTTACAGGAAGCTGTCAATATTCCTAATAATCTTATTGCCCATGCTCCATCCTCAGAAGATATTCTCTATGCAGGTATGCCGATAAACAAAACGTTTTGTTCACAATTCATTGAAATGGATGTAACTAAAGAAGTTTCTAAATTTTCTGATTCTCTATCTATACTGCATATGCAAGGAGAAGACGATACAACTGTATCTCTGCATCATCAGAAAATCTTTGCGGAAGCTATGAGCCATAAATCAAATCTTTATGAGATACGTACGTATCCAAATACAGGACATCATATTCCTCAGTCTTGCTCTATGTTACTAGAACTTGTACAATGGTTAAAACATCAACTTATTCCCTAGGAACTACCTATGGAGCTTCTCTCTGTAAATAAAAGTTACTTTGAATTGCAACGTTTGCATTATCGTCCAGAAACGCTAAGTTTCTTAAACGGTATTACATCGTTACATATTGTAGATTCTACAGAGTCCCCCTCTATTCCTAAAGATCTTCAAGAATATATTCCTAATTTATGTTCTATTCCTGAAGTAACTATTGAAAAAGGAGAAGCCACACCTTCACGACCATTAAAAATTGGTGTTTTACTTTCTGGAGGACAGGCACCTGGAGGCCATAACGTAGTTATAGGACTCTTTGAAGGCCTACGAGCCTTCAATCCAAAAACAAAGCTCTATGGGTTTATCCAAGGTCCTTTAGGATTAACGCGTGGACTCTACAAAGATCTCGATATTTCTGTAATTTATGATTATTACAATGTCGGTGGTTTTGACATGCTCTCTTCCAGTAAAGAGAAAATCAAAACCAAGGAACAAAAAAGTACAATTCTCACTAATGTGAAAAAGCTTAAGCTTGATGGTTTACTCATTATAGGAGGAAACGATTCTAATACCGACACTGCAATGCTTGCTGAGTATTTTCTTAAGCATAACTGCAATATTCCTATTGTAGGTGTACCTAAAACTATTGATGGGGATCTCAAAAATTTTTGGATTGAAACACCATTAGGCTTTCATACTTCCTGCCGCATCTATTCAGAAATGATCGGAAATTTAGAAAAAGATACTTTATCTATAAAGAAGTACCATCATTTTGTCCGTCTCATGGGACAAAAAGCCTCTTATACAACTTTAGAGTGCGGTTTGCAGACCTTACCTAATATCACTCTCATTAGCGAACATATCGCGATGAGAAAGATTTCCCTACAAAAACTTAGCGAACATATCGCTATGGGCTTAGTAAACCGTTACAGATCAGGGAAAAATTATAGTACGATACTTATTCCTGAAGGCTTGATCGAACATGTATTTGACACAAGAAAGCTGATTAATGAATTGAATGTTTTATTGTTAGACAACAATTTAAATTTAGATAATGTAAATAAAAAGCTTTCTCCAGAATCTCTGAAGACATTTTCTTCTCTACCTACAGAAATTGCTCATCAATTACTAATTGCCAGAGACTCTTATGGAAATGTGCGTGTATCTAAAATTGCCACCGAAGAACTCTTAGCTGCATTAATAAAAAAGGAAATCCAGAAAATAGAACCAAACATGGAATTCCAACCTGTAAATCACTTTTTTGGTTATGAATCTCGAGCAGGATTCCCCTCAAATTTTGATGCAAATTATGGACTAGCCTTGGGGATTATTTCCGCTCTTTTTCTCATTAGACAACGGACTGGTTATATGGTGACCATCAATAACCTCGCTCGTTCATATAGTGAATGGATTGGTGGAGCTACGCCCCTATATAAAATGATGCAATTGGAATATCGTTTAGGAGAAGATAATCCGGTAATTAAAACTGATTCTGTGAATCCTAATGCTCCAGAAGTACAGTACCTACTAAATCAAAGTGATACATGCTTAATGAAAGATCTTTACTGTTTCCCCGGACCATTGCAATACTTTGGTGAGGAACGCTTAGTAGATCAAAGGCCGCTAACATTACTATGGGAAAATAGAAAGTAGAGAAAAATAAGCACCTTTTAAGGCAACATAGCTGGCTACTTCAAAAAACCACTCTCTAAAAAGATGCTTATAAAAGAAAAATAGCGGTAGTCGGACTTGAACCAACGACTCGCAGATTATGATTCTGCTGCTCTAACCATCTGAGCTATACCGCCACACTAGATGGTAAAATTAATAGCGGGAGAAGGATTCGAACCTCCGACCTTTGGGTTATGAGCCCAACGAGATGACCACTACTCTATCCCGCGATAAGTAAAAGACTTTAGCAAAGCTCTATATTTTTACACAAGGGATATATCTCTTAAAAGATTCCCAGGTACAATCGAAAGCCGCTCTTTCTTCATGTAAGAACGTGTTCCCCTTATGAATATAAGCAATTCTTTCTTCAGGATGATCAAGTAAAGAGGTTATTACTTCTAGCATATTTCTCTCATCTAAACAGCAACCCGCCCCTATCGATAATAGACGCATCGCTAAATCTGATTGAGATTTAATATAGGGACCAAACATTAATGGGACACCACATTGCAAGGGTTCTAAAAGATTATGTCCCCCTACCCTATCATCAAATGTACCGCCAACAAAAGCAAGATCGGCAGCAAAATATAGTTGTTTTAACCAACCTATTGCATCAACAATAATCGCATCATTTTTATCAAATGTAGATTCCCGACTCCATAATCCATAAGAAATATTTTCTTTTACTAAAAGACTTTCTAATTCTTTAGTTCTCTCGATATGACGAGGCACCCAAAGCACTTTAAGATTTCTATGACGAAGTTGACGAATTACAGGAATCCAGGCATTGACATCCTTAGGATGTGTCGAGCCTAAAACAAGCAATTCTGCATTATCAGATATTTGGAGCTTCTGTCTCCAATAGCTCCGTTTGTTATTTTCAGAGGAAGTTTCCGTATAGGTTTTAATATTTCCTGTGACTGTTATCTTCTTCTCGTCGACACCAAGACGTAAAAAACGCGCTTTATGTTGATCGTCTTGAAGTAAAAATCCATCTATAGGAGAAAAATAATTCCTACCAAACCGTTTTAAAATTGTGAACCATTTACAAGAGTTTGCGGAGAGCTTGCCATTAATTACGATTGCTGTAGCTCCTATTTTCTTTGATTCTTCAACAAAATTCAACCAGCAATCTCCTTCTGAAAATACAAGCAGAGACGGTGAAATAGCTCTAACGACAGGTTTGATAATCAGACTTAAATCTAAGGGCAAAATGAAGGTTGTAACTCCTATAGGCCCGAACAACCTTTCCGCATTCTCGTATCCAGATTCACTACAGGCAGTGACAACACAACGCCAATGAGGATAATCTTTCATGAACTTCTCTACAATAGGGACAAGAAGAGATACCTCACCTACAGAAGCGCCGTGAAACCAAACTACAGGACCTTCTCCAAGCAGTTGAGGTTTCTTTAAACCAAAACGAATTTTTAATGCTTTCTTATACTTCCCATGAACAAATTTTTTATAAAGAATCTTAGGAAGCGCTATTGTAAACGCTAAGATTAAAAAACAATCATATAGAAAAGTATGTAACTTAGTCATTCGACGTTTAATCATAGAACAAAATTCACCAATCTATTAGGAACAAAAACTTCCTGTTTAATTTCTTTATCTTCTAGATATTTAGCGACAGCTTCTTTTGCTAAAGACAGAACATTTTCTTTAGAAGTTGACTTATCAATATCTAAGCGTGCACGTAGCTTTCCGTTTACCTGTATTACAAATGTTACTGAAGTATCTTCCAAATATTTAAGATCTACTTTCGGCCACCCTGCGGTATCTATACCAGGAGCATAACCTAAGACTGTCCATAGCTCCTCACTAATGTGCGGAGCTATAGGAGCTAAAGCTTGCACAACCATAGCTAAAGCTGCTTTAGGATAAATGTTAAGCTTCACAAATTCATTTATGAATTCCATAAAAGAAGATGGAATAGTATTTAAAGACATTTTTTCAATATCTTCACTCACCCGGTGAACCAATCTATGTGCTAAAGCTATCCCTTTAGGATCATCAATATCTTGAACCAAAGACGATGTTGCCATTTCATAGAAACGATTGAGGAAGCGTCTACAACCAGAAACACCTTGATTACACCAAAGCTTATTTTTATCTAAAGGTCCAGAAAACATTGCGTACATGCGCAATGCATCTGCACCAAATTCATCGATGAGGATTTGAGGGTCTACTCCATTTAGCTTGGATTTAGACATCTTTTCTTGACGCACTTCTAATTCTTCTCCGGAAGTACTTGTCCAAACACCATTATCTTCACGAGCATCTTCAGGACAAACGTAACCCTTACCAGGAATCCGATAAGAAGTTGCAAGAACTAAACCTTGATTTATTAGCTTTTTAAACGGCTCTGCATTAGAGACCATACCAGCTTCATAAAATACTCGATGCCAAAAACGCGAGTATAATAGATGTAAAACCGCGTGTTCCGCACCTCCGATATATAGATCTACCGGCATCCAATATCTTTCATTTTCATGAGACCAAGGGGCTTGAAAATTGTGTGCATCACAAAAACGTAGGTAATACCAACATGATCCTGCCCATTGCGGCATAGTATGCGTCTCGCGTCTGCCTAGGCGGTTAGTTTTTACATCATGAATATCCACCCACTCTTTTACTTTTGCCAAAGGCCCCTGACCAAAACCTTCAGGACGATAATCCTGAACTTCAGGAGGTAATAAAGGAAGCTCATCATCTTCTAAAGGACGAGAGGTGCCATCTTCAAAGTGAATAATAGGAATCGGCTCTCCCCAATATCTTTGTCGAGAAAACAACCAATCACGCAGCTTATAAGCAACTTTAGCTTCTCCTAAATTTTTCTTTTGCAAATAGGCAATTATGTAGTCTTTAGCTTCTTGATCTCTAAGACCGTCTAAATGAAAGTCTCTATGATTACTATGAACACAATACCCATCTTGATCAAGAACCTCATAAATAGGCAAAGAGAAGGTTTCAGCAAATTCTCTATCTCTTTCGTCATGAGCAGGAACACCCATAACAACACCAGAGCCATAACCCAAAATGACATAATCCGAAATCCAAATAGGAATATCTGCTCCAGTTATAGGATGTTTAGCATATGTTCCTGTAAATACTCCGCTTTTTACTTTAGTCTCGCTTATACGATCTCTTTCACTTTTACTTTGAGCGATACGGATATAGCTCTCTACGGCTTCACGCTGATTCTCAGAAATTAATTGATTAACCTCAGGATGCTCTGGGGCAATTACTAAAAATGATACACCGCATAGGGTGTCGGGACGCGTTGTAAATACTTCTAAAAAGTTTTTGTTGCTCACTTCAAAACGAACAAGAGCCCCTTCGGACTTCCCTATCCAATTTCTCTGAAGCTGCTTAACATTTTCTGGCCAATCAAGATCTTCTAAACCCTCTAAAAGCTGATCTGAATAAGCCGTAATACGTAAAATCCATTGGCGCAACATTCTCCGCTCTACAGGATACCCTCCTTCTACGGACAAACCATTTTCCACCTCTTCATTGGATAGAACTGTCCCTAGCTCCGGACAATAATTGACCGCCATATCCGCCATGTAGGCAAGACCCTTTTCATAAAGAAAAAGAAATAATTTTTGTGTCCAACGATAGTAATCCGGATCACTAGTGGCAAACTCCCTACTCTCATCATAAGAGAACCCCATAGCAGAGAGCTGCCTTCTAAAATTTTCTATATTCTTCTGTGTGGTTTCTCTAGGATGTGTACCTGTCCTAACAGCGTACTGTTCTGCAGGCAATCCAAAACTATCCCAACCCATGGGATGTAAGACTGAATATCCCTTAGCTCTTTTATACCGAGCCACGATATCTGTAGCTGTATACCCTATCAAATGACCTACATGCAACCCTGATCCAGAGGGATAAGGAAACATATCTAACACATAATATTTTGGTTTATCACTAGCCTCATCTGCCTTGAAGCTTCTGGCCTCCTTCCAAAATTCCTGCCATTTTTTTTCTATCAAACTAGGATCGTAGCGCATAATATCCCGACAAAGAGATCTTTTTAAAACAAAATAAAGGCTAGTGTATCGTTCACTTGATGAAAAGACAAGTATCTTCTAATTCAGAGGTCCTAAAAGATTAAAAATTTTTATAAAAAACAACTTGTGTTACAGTTTTGACCCGCCTTTCCTTTTCACCCCATTGACAAAAAAAATATAAAGTCCTATTTTAATTATCTTTTAGTTAGGTTGTCTTCCATGTTAGTTAAAATGCGCAAATTATCCGCATTTATTTCTTTATTTTTCATAATAGCAAACGCATCCTATGCCGAACCCATTAAAATCCCTGGATTCCCAGAAATTCCCGACACCCTACTTATTATTAATAAAACAAAGACTCCGAAAAATGAAATCTGTCGAGCAATCAATATACAAAGTGGCGAGCATAATCTTGTAGGGACCCTACACTTACCCACAACTCCAATGCCAGAAGACGGTTACCCTACGGTTATCCTATTTCATGGGTTCCGAGGTAACACAGTCGGAGGATTAACAGGATCTTATAGAAAGATCGCACGCTCTTTAGCTCAAGCAGGAATTGCTAGTGTACGCTTTGACATGGCGGGATGCGGTAACAGCGAAGGTATCGCTACCGAAGTACCTATTAAAACCTACTTAAGAAACGGTGAAGATATTCTTTATACTGTAACACAGTATCCAGAAATCAATCCGCGTAGATTGGGTATTGCAGGTTTCTCCCTGGGCTGCCACACAGCATTTCATTTAGCAAGTTTTTATAGGCCTAATCAGTTTCAGATTCGCGCCATAAGTATTTGGGCACCGGTTGCAGATGGAGCTATTCTATTTAAAGAAATGTATGAAGCTGTAAAAAACAACACAAATATCGTGGATAATCTTGGAAAAGATTTCGGATTTGGCCCAGCTCCCCTATTAGTGTGTGAAGAGGATGTAAAAGATTTTCTTTCTCTTCAAGATCATATTGTTTTAAATTCTCTACCCGTGAGAATACCTATTTTACATTTACAAGGTCTTGAGGATAATTTAGTCTCATTAACTCAACGGGATTTATTTAAAAATACCGCTCCGGGAAATACAGAATTTAAAACCTATGAAAATACCGACCATAATCTGGGCTCATCTCCACATTTGGCAGTTATTATCAACGACATTGTCGAATATTTCCAATCTATTTTGTAAACGTATATGATTTAGTGTGCGTATCTAAAAATACCTCTAGGGAAGAAACAGATTAACAAGCTCTTTCTTCATCATTACCTTCTTGATTCATCTGATCCTTTTCCCTATACTAGGTTTATTCGTTTCTTCTACTTATAGAGATCGATATGACAGATGTATTAGTCATAGGTGCAAACCCCACGGGTCTCATTTTAGCAAACATGCTGATTCAGCATGGTATTCTTGCAAAAGTTATAGACCATCGAGATTCTCCAGAGGATCCCGGTTTTATAGACTGTAGGGAATTGCCTGTTGTTTTGTCCTGCTCTTCTCTAGAACTTTTAGATAACGCAGGCCTATTGGATAATCTTATAGAAAAGGGTCATAAACTCTTTGGTGCTCGTTATCACTGGAAGAAACGTACTGTCTTGTTTAAATTTAACCAAGCATCGGAATCCCGCTTCCCCTTTGCTTTGTCGACCTCTTATCAAGAACTAACCAGGCACCTTATCCATAAGTTTGAAGAACAAGGTGGAGCTATACATTGGGGCACACGTCCTGTTACTTTGGTAGACAATAGCATCTTTATTGAAAGTACTAAGACATCACAAAATTTCGAGAATCGAGAAATTTATAACCCTAAATGGGTAATTGCTGCTGATCCTGACGCTGATCCTGATATTCGAGATCTCTTTAAAACCCAGTTAAAACTACGCAAACAAGCAAAAGAAATTCTTTTTGTTCACTGTGATGAAGGTGAACCTTTTGAAGAAAGCCATATTCATCTTGTTCCTAGCTCAAAAAGTTTCTTAAATTTTGTCTTTTATAATCATGAGAAGGGATCCAAGCAGCTTTGCTTAACCAACACTCCCTATCCCCTATCAGTTAAACACAAGCAAAAGCTTCTCTATAATTATAATCTTGCTGTTGCGGATGAACATTATCATGTAAAATCTGTTTTCCATCAGTACCCTACGGACTACAGCAATTTCCTGTTTGTTGGGAACCTAGCCAATAACTTGAATTTCTCTTATCTTACGGGAATAAATTCAAATATCCATGCTGCCTTTAACTTAACATGGAAGCTTATTCCTGTTGTAAAAAAAGCTGCCTCAAAATACCTCATAACAGCTAAAGAAAATGAAAGTGGAAATATTCTTCCCCATCTTAGTGAGAAAAGACAGAGACGCGCTAAAAATTTATTGTTTTCCAATCTTTATGCACCAGCCCTTATGTATTATTTCTTAAAGGGTTGTCGTCAACTAGATGTTTCTGGAGGGGAGTATTATTATCCTCCACACAAGGCATTGAAATATCAAAATAGTGATATTATTAAAATGTCTTCTCAAGATAAAGAGGTTCTTGGACCCGGTCCTGGAATGCGTGCTATTAACGCTCAGCTTGAAAACGGGAGTTATCTATTAGATGGTTTGAAGAGCACTAAGCATCTTCTGATCTTCTTTAAAGAACGTAATGACCTAGAACAGGCTCTCAAAGAAGAGTACGGGGAGTGGTTAGAGGTAATTGTTACCAAAGATCAAAAAATTTCCAATCTTTATCATGCAAATCCGGATTCATTATTTATTATCCGTCCCGATTGCTATATCGGTTATAGAACACATAAGTTCAAATTACACGAGCTTATTTCCTATCTATTGCGGATATTTGCCGCTGAGAAACTAGATTAAGAGAATACTGTATCTGAAAATTTCTGGCTTTCCAGATACAGTAAACTCCCCTTTCTCTACCTAATTGTCAATCTCATCTGAGAATAATCTATCTCGAAGTGTAGCTTTCTCTTGAACTAGTTGCTGTTTTCTTATCTGCAAATCTTGAAGTACCTGCGATAAATTTCGTAGTTCACCCTCCCAGGCTGCACGATTTTGAGCAAACATCTTATCCTTCTCTTCAACGACACTGGAAACTTTAATAAACTGCTTCTGCGTTTCTTTAACATCCTGTATCTTTTGTGTAGTCAGTAGAGCTTGAACTTTAAAATTCTTTATTACGCGCATTAAAATGTACTTAGGAAGCTTCACTAGTTTTCCATACAGATCGGGCAGATTCTCTTGATTATCAGAAGAACTGGAGCTGTCACAAGCTCGAATAACCTCTAACACATTAGAAATCAGATTTTTATTCTCTGTCTTCTCGACCTTCTTATTTATCCACTTGTGCATTCGTTTGATTGCTAAAGAACATAGATAATGGCGACCCAAAGTGATATTGATTCCAACGATCTCCTGAAGAGATTGTTTCTCTCTCATCATTTGTGCGCTTTTAATAAAGTTCTCATCTCCTAACAATGTTCCGTAAGCTAATGGAGATACCTGCCTTTCTAGATCTAAGTAAGAAGAAAGAAGTCTTTTGGCCTTCTTATACTCTTCGGAAGAAATCTCATCTCCAGAATCTATCTTCAATTTGAGAAGTTTAAGCTCTTTCAAAGCATCTTGAGCCATGGAACTTCCTTTCCCATGGATAGTAGAGGAAGAAAATTCTAAGAATGGAGAGATATAATTCACACCTAAGAAATCCAATACTCTCTTACGCACCTCGAGTTCTTGCTCACCAACTATGGATCTTTCAGAGATAAAATGTGGTCGTTGCGATCCTGCATCTTCACCAGATAGTGAAGCTGCCCTAGCAAGCTCAAGGCGAGAAAGCCGGTCTCTACGTGTTTGATCTAACCTTACATCGTTATTTCCTAAACATGCAGACACCTCTAACGCATCTCGGAGATCTTGAAGATTTCCTCTATCAGCGGCTTCTTTAACTACATTATCAAACTCTCGCTTGGCCTCTTGCACATCATTAGGGCTGGTGTTTGGATTGTGAATTTTAAACATTAACTGAGTAAGAAGATCAAGCTTGGCCTTAATTTCCTGAGGATCCGTTTGTGCAGCGGGCACTTGTGATAGCGCTTGGGTACAGATATCTACCATTCCCTGGCTCTCAACAAGATTTTTTTCCAAAACAGAAAATTGTGCTTTAGCATCGTCAAATTGCTTTCGCAACCGCTTACAATAAGCAGATTCCTGCTCATAACGTGTCATCTCAACACTATAGCGGAGACGATAATCTACTATCTTATTCTCCTCTTGCTCTATGCGAGAAATCTCCATTGTAATCTGGTCTAAACGATGCTGACGTGCAGCTATAGAAGCCTCTCTAGCGGGATCTGAAGGTTTCGTAACTACTCTATTTATTGCAGAATCCCGTCCTGGTTGAGAGGAAGTGTCCGGTTGGATCTCTTGAGCAGCTTCTGAGGCAGACTTCTTACGATCTATAACACTTTGAAGATCGGTGGTTCCAAAACGTTTCTTAATACTTTTATCTAAAGATTTGGAAGAACTTTTAAGTTCTTTGATCGATTTTTTGAAATCGTCTTTCTTATCAATAGGGGAACCGTCTAGATCTTTGATAATCCCCCTAGCCCAGGCCTGCTCATAACCTTCCAACTGCAAGATATCTTGAATCTGAGAGAGACGCTGAACATCTGGATTATCAAATTCTGAGGCAAGAATTTTTGTTGACGGAAGCATATCTTTTGCCAGAGATGCCGCACGCACATCAAAAGTCTTTTTCTCAATTATATGATTAAAGAACATTGGAATAAGCTGTAAGACAAGAGCCACAGCACTGATACCTATGGGCAACCATACCATCTGGAATGATAGCAGGGATAAACTGACAATAAGAAGAATCAAACCTGCAACGAACATGACAATAGACTGTCCCATATTCCATTTACTGGCGATTTTTTGTACCTGCTTTAAGAAACTATCTAAATCTTTATTACGTGTTTCCCAGAAACTCTTACCAACTTTCTGAGCATCCCTAACCGTCTGCGTAGTACTCTCTGCAGCCTCTCTTTGCTCCGTAGCCGACGTATGTGCAATACCCTCACTACGTACGGACAATAATTTTTCTAAATCTCCTAATTTAGTAGATTTAGGACTATGCATTACTGAAAATAGATGGTTAGATGCACGAATCACCTCCTCAACAACAATTTTGTCAGGGTCATTTAAAGACTTCTCTAACTCTCTCATACCTCCACAAAGAGCCTCTATCTGAACAATACCATCATCAAGCAACGTAGTGATACTTTCGTGAGATCCGGAAGGCTGTCCTTTAATTGCGGCTGTGAGTTCTGCTGTTTTTTTCTTGGAGGCGGCTTTTAAAGACGACTCTTTGCTGGTAATTGCCTGTAACAGCATCGATTTCCCTGAGGTGCCCTCAGTTTGAATCCTTTGTCCTATAGCCTGGATATTAGGAATTACGCTTTCTAATTCGTTAATTAGGGTTTTAAACTCTTCGGACCACGCGGTGATCTCTTCTTTAGTAGGAAGGTTTTGAGAACCTCCAAGAGCACCATAGGTGGTATCTAAAAATCTACGACAACCATCTATGAAATCTTCAACATCAGAGGCCTGATGATGTGTTTTTGATAACTTATCAATTTCAGACTCTATCGTAGAATAACTTTCAGAAAAGTCATTCATTAAGACTCGGCTCATCTTCTGAGCTTTAAAGTTATTGTACTTCTCGCTCCACTGATCAACCTGTTGTCGTGCTTTTTCTAAATCTTGTTTAATCTCATGCTTTTCTTTGAGAATCTCTTCTACGGATTTTGCAGATACAGCTCCCCAACTATCTCTATTTACCAAGTTTAATAGCTGATCTATAGAGCTTAAAATTCTAATACGTTGATTATCAGGATGTTTCTGGATGGCCTTTTCCATATCCATCCGGACAAACTTTCCAAGCTGTATACATTTATAGATCTTGTCGAATAAAGGACTCAAATTCCCTAAGCTTGAAAGATAACCGATAAACTTTTGCTCTGCCTTATTCAATAAATCTGCAGGTTTCGCGTGCTTATTCCCCAAGGATTTACACATCTTCTTAAACTCTATTTTTATAGATTCTTGAAGATTCGCATTCATTCTATTTACATCTACCGAATTCCCAGATTGATGTTCTGTGATTATAGCTTCAAGCTGAATAAGGATACTTCTCACCATAGCCTGGCGAGGTTTATCCATTCCCTCATGAATATTGAGCTTATTTGCACCTGCCACAATTTTTTTATGTAGATCGGGATCTGCGGGGTTCGCCGCTAAGGTACAAACATCCGTTTTCCAGGTTTCAAACTGCATCAGCCAATCGGCAAACTGTACTTGATTGATATGGGTTTGCAGCTTTGTGAACATATCTAAGCTAACATCAATAGTTTGTCGTTCCTGAGATAAATATAACTGTGTTGCAGGAGAGACTTCACATAACCAGGAGGAAAGCGTCTTACTATGTAAATACGTACGCTCATATTGATCGATAGATTGGCGGATCTCCAAACCAATTTTATTCCCGAATCCACAAATGCTCATTAAAGACTTAGCAAGATCTATGAAATCCATTCCTGGAAGTAATGTAGGTAAATCTACCCCGGTTTCTCGCAGGGCAGAGTTAGAAAGACCTCGTAAAGCTGCATAGGCAGAATTATTTTTTAATAATTCTACCTTAGCGTTCAATACATCGGTAAGACGTTTTTGCCACGCTGCATCATTGACATTATCCACGCCTAAAAGTGCTTCACACTGATAACGTGAGTTTATTTCCCCTGATAAACCTAAATTCTGATCTAAAGAGGCGCCGCCATCAAACGAATTTTGATGCATATCTGGACGCAATTGAGCAAGCAGCTTTTCTTTTAACGATCCCCCTTTAGGAAGCTCAACATGATACTTAGATAAAGTAGAGCTTTTGAGATCTGGATGTTTGCTAAATAAATGTCTACGATAGACCTGTAGTGAACGATATTTTAATCTTATTTCCTCGCAACGAGATCTTAGCTTATTGGTGACAGCTGCACTAATTAAAGATACTCCTAAAGTAATCACAATAGGAATCCAGATAGATACATTGAAAACCATAGCTACTGGAAGGACAAAGAGAATCGCCATCCCAATCACTGTCAGAATAACAAGAGCAATCTTATATAAACGCATCTTCTTGAGATCCGTCTGTTCCATGGAGGAGATCTCTCCCTCTACAGTATCTAAAAGAGCTTGTTGAGTGGTTAGGGAAGAACGAGGCCCCTTAGCCTCTGGACTCAATGGAGATGCTGGGGAAGCCGGAGAAGCCGGAGAAAAAGAGAGCCACTGAAGAAGGGTTTGATTAGTATCTCCGTTGGCTAGGAAAATAGACACAGGCTACCTCGAGATATAGCTATATTAAAAATATGTTTAATTTTAGATAAACATTATAACCTCATAAGAATTTATATTAAATCATATAAGGAGGAATAGAGAGGTTATTTACTTAATAATGAAAGTTAAGAACTTAACAAAAAGATAAAAAAGCAAGATTTTAGCTAGGGTAAAGGATTTTTAACAAATCACTCTCGGTTAAAATAGAGATCTTAAGCTCCCGAGCCTTTGTCAATTTAGACCCTGGGTCCTCCCCAACAACAAGATAATCTGTGCCTCTAGAAACTGAAGAACTTACCTTACCTCCACACTTACGAACAGAGGCCTCAGCTTCAGATCTTGTCATTTTTTCAAGAGTACCTGTGATAACAAAGGTTTTCCCTAAACATGATGAACTTTCCTTATGATACGATAAGACATTTACCCCTAGGGAAAGCATTTTTTGAATCTCCTCAATATTGCCTTGTTGACTAAAGTAGGCAACTATAGACTCAGCAACCTTATCTCCGATCCCTTCAATAGCTTTTAGCTCCTCTAAAGAAGCACCCATCACAGCTTCTAAAGTAAAAAAATGATGAGCAAGAGCGGCGGCTCCTCCAATACCAACATAGGGGATTCCTAAGGCCGCAATAAAGCGATCTAGAGGAACCCTCTTAGCCTTCTCTATGCTCTTAAGAACATTCTTCACAGATTTGTCTTTGAATCCCGGTACCTGAAGGAGATCTTCTTCGGTAATTTGGAAAATATCACAACATCTATGAATTATTCCGAGATCAAAGAGCTTTGTGATTACTTTTTCCCCGAGACGATCAATATCTAGAGCTCCTCTTCCAACAAAAAAACGAATTTTCTCTATAGCTCCTGCAGAACACGAAGGATTAACACAACGAACAGAAACCTTATCAGATTCACGAGTTACCTTTCCATGACATACCGGGCAATATTCTGGCATCATCCAAGGTTGGCTACCCTCAGGGCGTTTCTCTAAACATACGCCAACAACTTTAGGGATGATTTCTCCGCCTTTTTCTACATATACAGTATCGCCTATACGGATATCTTTCCTCTCGATTTCTTCTTCATTATACAAAGAAGCTCGTGAAACTCTTGATCCTGATAAAAATACTGGTCGCAGCTTAGCCACAGGAGTTAAAACTCCGGTCCTACCCACTTGAATTAAGATATCTTCTAAAATCGTCTCTCCCTGTTCTGGAGCATACTTATAAGCCAAGGCCCAGCGATAATGTTTTGCTGTCATTCCCAAGGTTTTCTGAGCCTCGATACTGTCCACTTTAATCACAACACCATCAATTTCCATAGGAAGCTGATCACGAAAAACTTCCACTTCATCAAGAGATTTCACTACTTCATCTATAGTTTTACACTTTCGTGGCTGTCCAAATACAGGAAATCCCCATGCCTCACATAGCGCAAGATTATCATAATGCGATTCTGTATTCTCATTACACAGGGATCCATAAACAGAGATCTCCAGATTTCTTTGTGCCGCTTCTTTAGCAGATAAAAGCTTTAATGTACCTCCAGCAGCATTTCTAGGGTTAGCAAACTCTGGCTTTTCAGCTTGTCTTTGCGCGGCGTTTATCTGCTCAAAAATCTCTCGTGTGAAGAATACCTCACCACGAACTTCAAGAAACTCTGGGGCCTCTTTTGGCAAGCGGAGAGGAAGAGAGCGTATTGTACGAATATTTGCTGTAATATCTTCTCCCTTACGACCATTTCCACGACTTAAAGCTTGAACAAGAATTCCCTGCTCATAACGGATAGCCACAGCAATACCATCAATTTTCAGCTCAAGAGTGTATGAGGGATTATACCCTAGGGCTTTCTCTACACGAGAAAAGAAATCATTAAGTTCTTCGAGAGTATAGGCATTAGCAATAGAGAGCATGGGATGAGAATGCGTAATGACAGGGAAACTTCCCGAGGCACGATCTCCAAGCCGCATAGATGGAGACCATAATACCTTCCATTCGGGATACTGAGCTTCTATAGCAAGAAGCTTCTGCATTTTCATATCATAATCATAATCTGAAATTATGGGATTATGAAGAACATAATAGCGATAATCATCTTCTTCGATATCTTTACACAGAGATAAATACTGTTCCCTGGAATACATACTTTGCATGCAGTGTTTACTTAACTCCTTTTGCACAGCGGAAACCGTAGGTACTATTTACCGCTCCAGGATTATTGCGATGACGATGAGCACAACGAAGATCGTCCTTTAAGCTCTTCCAACATCCACCTCTCAATACGCGATAAACACCTTGGGGAGGGCCTTGAGGAACATGTGATTCTTGAGCAGAGATTTCATAGAAGTCATAGCCATACCAATCTTCACACCATTCATATACATTCCCTGCCATATCGTACAATCCATAAGGATTCGCAGGATAGCTCATTACTGCCGTTGTGTCCGAGCTAAAGAAGTTTGCCTGACTTTTATCTATTTCTTCGCCACAAGGATAACGCAGCTGAGTCACCCCTCCATAAGCAGCGATTTCCCATTCAGCTTCCGTAGGAAGTCGTTTCCCCACCCAGGAGGCATAACCCGAAGCTCCGTACCATGTAACACCAACAACAGGATGTTTAGCATAACCAGGTTCTATGACAAGCTTGCCAGAACGACGTTGTATTCGTGAATCTTTAAGACGAATAAGCTCGTTATAGTATTTATCTTGTTCGCTCCCGGAACATTCTAAGTAACGAACAAATTGCTCATTCGTGACAGGATGAATATCTAAGAAAAAGCTCTGTAAAAAAATCTCATGTACAGGATTTTCATCGCGTTGTCCTTCGCGACTTCCCCGTGTGAATTCCCCACCTTCGATGAATACCATTTCTGTAAATAAAGGCTGAGGCTTTACTTCTTCTTTTTCTTCTTCTACATAACGGCTGACAACAGGTTCCCGTATTAATAATGACTGTAGAGCATTAGAATAACTTTCATCTTCCCTAATAATCTCTTCTGTAGAATCTACAGAAGTATTCATAGCTTCGTCTATAGATTTTGCTTCTACAAGGACAAATTCCAAATGATCAGAAACTTCTTCAATTATTTGATTCTCATCTTCCTGCAAAATATTTGCCACACTCGGAATTTGAGGTTCTTCTTTTATCTCTCTTAAATCTTCTCTACATTGCGTCTTTGCAGTAAGGAACTGCTCTCCCAACGTCTTTTTCACAAGTAAAGGAGCCAATTTCTTGGGTCTTTTGTCTGCTGTATAACTTAAACAAGACTGAATTAATCGGTCCCAATCATAAATATAATCAGGAAAAGCTTCGGAAGATAAAGGAAATACTCCCTGGGGAAGCTGTCGGAATAAAAGAAAATATATAATCACTCCAAATGCATAGACATCTTCTGCGACTGTGCCTAAAGCACTTTCTGGAGCTTGAAATAGAAGTCTCTGCTTTAACTTATCAAAAGAAGATTTCTCAGAAGAAACTGTTAAAAGATACTGAGTATATTGATCCTTAAGCAAAAACGAGAACCCTAATTCTGGTAGAAATATCTTCGGGGATTGTCCTAAAAGATCTATATGTACAGAATCTAAACTTAAACCACCGTGAATTAACCCATTCGAATGAGCGTAGTCTAAAATTTCACCAAGCTGACTGGCGAGATCTTGGACTTCTAGTTCTGATAATCCTTGAGGACAACTGGAAAGATATTGCGTCAAAGAAAGCGTAGGAACTTCTTTTTCTTCAGTCACTAAAAAATATTGACCATCTGATTGCGAAACATTTTCTATAGAGATAATCCCGGGATGCCTTACTGTTGCCAATTTAATAATAGCTTCATGAAAAGCATTCATAAATGTTTGGGATGAGGAAAGCTCAGAATGAAGTAATTTTAAAATGTACCGTTTTTTTATAAAACGATGCTCGGCAAGAATATCTTGACACCACAAGCCCTTTCGCAAATAACAGAGAATCTTATAGTCACCTAAAAATTCAACTCCTATATCTTGCTCGCCATCCATGGGGCAAACTCCTTGCCTTTTTGAGATTTTCTATCTTCAGCTTATATTGAGCTAACTATAGTAAGGGAAAGGGATGATTGCAATATACAAGAATAACAAAAAAGGACTCAGGAAAGATTCTCCTTAAAGTCCTTCTTTGTCTAAAGAATAAATGAAATACTATTGGGTTTCTAATTTACAATTCTCTCTTAACCACAGTTGGTTATATTCCAGTATCATTAAAATAATAGTATAGCTAGAAAAACACTACTATCTACTCATTGATAACGGATTGACTAGTAGTTGCAGGTTCTTCTGTAACAAGATTTCTTGCTAGGGGTTCCTGAATTATTTTTCCAACACCACATAAACGAAGAATCATTATTACAACCCAAGATAAAAAGAGGATACCCAAGACAATCGCACATCCACCTGCCAATGCTGATGTTGGACAACATAAATTTAAAGTTGTAACTCCTAGAACTAAAATAGCGATGGCAAATATAGCTCCAACAAAAGTAATAATAGCCCTGCTAACATCCACACATTTACGCTCTGTCCGAAAAGCAGGGATTTTTTCTACAGATAAATCACAACGTCCTAAACCACCAAAAACATCTTTTACATTTTCAATAAAAGGCATCCAAACCCCTCTATTTGCATAAATATTTAGAGACAGCTTATAGATTATACAAACAGAATTCAAATATTCAATCAGAGATTCCTCTCTGATTGAATATCACCAAAAAGAAATAATCTTGCAGCAGATAATTGCGCTGCAAGACTTCTATTTAGATGCTCTGGATCAAAATAAACTTACGTTTCTTTTTTCATAAAAAATCACCTATATCCAATGATGCAGGATATAAATGGCACTAAATCCATGAAAAGCAGGGATCTTTTATAATATTACAAAAGATCCCTTGGGACTTATTCTTAGGAAATAGTTCTGATTAAGAATAAGCTATCACACAGGAAATGATTAATGTTACAACAAAAAAAATTCCAATCCACAAGATTAAATTGACTTTGAAAGAACATAAATCTCGCCTGTATCATAAGGAGATATGACTTTTTCAGAACGACTAATTTCGCAACCTATTAAGTCCATATTTGTGTTTGATTAGAAACGCATAAAAATCTCTTATGGTTTCTTATCAAACATACGTTTTAAAACAACAATACTCCAAGAAACACCAAGTAAAGACAGGGCAATAGTAAACAAACCGCAGTATAGAGATGTTCCACCAACAGCGCAACAAATACAACCGACTACAATCGATGCAATTGCCATAATAGCTACTAAAAGCACAAAGAACAACTCTAGTTATACTTGCACATAGGGATTCTTCTTTCTTAAACCCAGGAATAGCTTCTTTAGAAAAATCAACTTTTCCTAATCCACTACAAGCCTGTTTTATATTTGCCATACAGCTCATGATTATCTCCTATTTTTTTAATTTCAGAGGAACGATATAGAATGTTGAGTTTTAAGCACATAAAAACAAAAATCGCTTACATAATTAAAATCAACTTGAGAGGTCGATTTTAAAAGATAATCACAAAGAAGAAATTGCTTATTAATTAGATAAATTCCAATCACACATATCTAAGAAAAGGTTTCTTATATTTATATAGATCAAGAACCACCTACAAACGCGAATTTCCTCATAAAAAAACCGTTCTATAACCTTAAAGTTACAAAACGGTTATCACAAATTTAAGCTATTTATCTAAAGATATCTTAAATAACAGATTGACAGTCTAAGACCGTATTAGACGTGTTGGATAGTTTCAGTCAGAGGGGCTTTTCTAGCCCGAAAACTAGCGAATACACCATAACTCCAGTAGCATGCTAACATTAACAGAACTATTCCTAAAGCTATAGCAGCACCACCGGCTAATGACATAGCCATAAACGATCCCGCTGTGCATGTACCAATACCACAAATTAACGCACCAAAGCCAAGAAACAGGGCCACAAGCGTCATAATAACACGAGTAATATTCACAGATAATTTCTGTTTCACAAGATACTTTGAGCTAAAACCACTACAACCCAAACCATCGCGCATCTCTGACATAACTTGCTTACAAGACATAAAACACCTAAAACATTGATAATAAAATTCTTGTGAAAGATCTTAAACTGAGTAGATAAATATGCACCAATAGAAAATTTAATTAGATGTTTAACAAGAATGTACACTTTCTGAGGAAGTTGATCCTCGGCTTCTTTTCGGTATCGCGATGTCAAGAGCGCGTTGCAAATCACTCGCGAAAGAATGCCAACGCATTGCGTGACTTCTCCAGCTTCTCTCGATTTTTAACTCCCCCTGTCTCAAAAGCGCTGATGTAGCGGCAAAAGTTAACAAAGCTGAACCTAAAGCAAATCCCGTAGGCACTAGCCATATACTACAGCCAACAACTAAAAGTCCGGTAGCAAGAGCAACAGCTACAGCAAAGCACGCCACCCCTAAAATAGCGGTTGCAATCTCAATAATCATTCTATACGTAGGAACGACCCGAACCTTATTCATCTCTAATGTAAGGTCATCATACCTAGTACGGATTTGCTGGTGAGACATTTGAACAAGATTCACTGTTCTCTCTATATTAGTACTCATAAAACACGCGATTCATAAACAAAAAGACAACTAACTATATAGTAAATTAATATTAACCTCAATAAATCAAAATAGTAATATTAAGGCGCTATTAAAAACATTTTTTTACGAATTTCATGGTACAGAGTGAAGGATTTTTCATCCTCATACCGTAGCCCTTTATCCTCCAGAATCTTTGTTGCTATTAAAAAATATTTTTGAGCTTTTTCATAATCATGACGGTCACAAAGAACCTTGGATAATTTCAGATGTAAAGCGATATCATCCGCGGACTCTTTAGCACATTGCTCTAAAAGAGCCACGCCTTCGGCCGTTTTTCCAAGATGCATTAACACAGAAGCAAGTCTACGACGAGATTCGCAACATTTCGGAGAACGCTGTATAGCTTTCTTTAACGCTTCTTGATAGGAAATTATCTCATCATAGGTAGATCCAGGATGAGTAAACAAAAGTTTTAAGGTTGCCTTATCGATATTCCCCTGCAAGTAATCATAAGCTACCGATCCCATAGATTGCGCTTGAGAAGAACCCTTAAGAAGGATCTCGCCTGCCTTTTTCTGGCCTTTTAGGATTTTTACAACGCCCAGAAGTTCTTGAAGTTCATCGTCATCTATATACTCTTTAGCTTTTTCATAAGCGAGATCAGCTTCATGATACTGTTGCTTTTGCAAAGCAAAAGACCCCTGGTTGATAAATGTTAACCCTATCAAATCTTTCGCGGAGCGCACCTTTAATTCATCGATATTCAAACATTCGCAGTATTGCTCCGTAGGGAGATGTCTTCCTCCAGCAGTAGTTTCGATATTGATTTTTCCTCCACGGTATCTCAAGTAGATGTGACCTGGAGGCGTGACTGATTCCAAAGGAAGTTCCAAGCGTTGAGACAGGGACAAATATAAGGAAGAGACACCTAAGCAGACTCCAAATTTTCTATCCGCAACTGAAGAGAGGAAAGAAAATTCATCAGAAAACATTTCATTTTTTGATGGATAACGAATCCCTTCTTCATAAAAAAGAATCGTATTCAAAGCTTCTATCGTCGCCCTATGATAGGCTTCTGATCCTAAAGCACAATGTTCCTTATCCAGGTATCTTTGACGTTCAATATATGCACGTAATGCCAGAATATCTAAATAACGGGTGTAATGCTCTGCCTTACGTATTCCCTCTTCTCCAGGAAATTCAGCAAGCACTAAAGCTCTGGCGAGATCTTTTTCAGGAAGACTATTATCATCAGAATTACATAAAAAGATGACTCCTGAAAGCGACAGTTTTTTCATAACTAAAACATCTTCAGGTGAAAAAACATAATCAGGATTTTTAGATAATAAAATGCAATTAGATAGAGTGGTCAACTCATCAGTGGTCAACTCAGGGAAAAAATTCGCTAGTCTCTGTCTACTTTGATTATCGCCGTGTGTTATAAAATACGCACATAAACTCTCCAAACAATAAGGATCAAGATTCCAAAAGTCGTCGTATTGATTTTTTGAACTAGCTATCCCTTCACAAAATATCTTTGCTCCAAACCCTTCTATACAAACAACAAATACAAGAAAACCACAAAGCAGCCTTGGCATCATAAATATTCTTTCCTAGGTAACTTTAATCCAATATTTAAACTGACATAATAACTATACCAGACTCTTTCTGATATTTTGATTCTTTATTTGCCAAATGTCTAACTTAACAATAGATCGTGAAAAGAAATATTAGATAATTCCTATTTGGCAATCCTCTGAAAGAATATCTATCTTTTCAATGAGAAATACCAATATACAAGGTTTTCGTCTCACGAAAGCCAACTCAATCCTCTTGACTTTTAATTATTTTTATGATCGGTTAACGCTATCTCAATTCACCCAGAGCATGAAACATGAAACATCCAGTTTACTGGTTCTTAATATCTTCGGGGTTAATAGCCTCGACCTCATTGAGCTTGGCGCAAGCAGTAACCGAGGTTCTTAACTCCTCTGATAGTTATGACGGCAATGGAACATTCACTCCCAAAACAACAACACATACCACGAGTACAACTTATTCATGCGAAGGCAATGTTTGTATCGCTAATGCTGGGGATGGAACAGCCTTATCGAGTAGTTGTTTTACTCAAAGTGCTGGAGACCTCATCTTTGTCGGAAATGGATATTCTTTATGTTTTGATCATATCAATGCGGGAAATAATCCGGCAGCCGTTAACGTAAGTGCAGCCAATAAAACTCTTTCTGTAACAGGATTTTCTATATTTTCATGTTCTTTTTGCCCACCAGGGATAACTGGACAAGGAGCTATTAAATCTACAGGAACTACAACCTTCGACAACGACTCGAAACTTCTTTTTCAGAAAAATTGCTCAACAGAAAATGGTGGAGCCATTACTTGTAAAGGTTTTAATCTGAAAAACACTTCTAATTCCGCAGAATTCACCAATAACTTATCTCAAAAACATGGTGGGGCAGTCTATTCTAATGCCACTACCACTATTTCTAATAATAACCTTGTAACATTCATCGGGAATACTACTACAGGAACATCCGACTCATCTGGTGGAGCTATCTACTGTAGTGACACTACAACTCCTCCTGATTTAAAATTAGAAGGAAACCAACAGCTAGTCTTCTCAGAAAATTCATCTAAAGTCAGTGGCGGGGCTATTTACGCTAATAAACTTACCATCAATTCTGGCGGTCTCACTAAATTTTCTAATAACTCTGTGACTCATGCTAGCGCACCAAAAGGTGGGGCTATATGTTTAGCGGATACAAATAGTGAATGCAGCTTAACCGCAGATCTCGGAAACATTATCTTTGATGGAAATAAAATAATAACAACAACGGGCACCGCGTCAACGAAAAGGAATGCCATAGATCTAGGTACCGGGGGAAAATTTATGAAATTAGATGCCAAAGAAGGTTTTGGTATTTTTTTCTATGACCCGATTGCCAATAACGGAGATACTGCTTCTACTATAGAAATTAACAAAACTGCTGGAACGACAACTTACTCAGGTCAAATTGTCTTTTCTGGAGAAAAGCTAACAGACGAAGAAAGAAAAGTAGCTGACAACCTAAAATCCACTTTCAAACAAGCTGTTAAAATAGGGTCTGGGTCTCTTGTCCTTAAAGATGGGACAACAGTAGAAGCAAAATCCTTAGAACAAACAGGTGGTTCTGTGGTAATGGATTTAGGCACAACTCTAAAAGCCTCATCAACCGGTGGTGAAGACATCACTTTAACAAATCTCGTGATCAACACCGCCTCATTGGGGGGGGGGGGGGGTACCCTTTCACCAGCGCAAATCTCAGCTGACGCAACCAACAAAAGTGTTACAATCCAATCTATTAATCTAGTCGATTCTAACGGAAACGGCTACGAATATCCTATTTTCTCTACAACACAACCTTTCTCAGCAATAGAAGCTAAAGCTAACGGCACTGGAACAGCCACAATACCGACTACTAATTTAACTAACTATGTCCCACCCGCTCATTATGGCTATCAAGGCAATTGGACAACAACTTGGCAACAAGGGGGCACCGCCGCCACACAAACAGCTACTCTAAATTGGAAACAAACCGGCTATAACCCCAATCCAGAACGTCAAGGACCTTTAGTCCCTAACACATTATGGGGAGCCTTCTCCGACGTACGGGCTATGCAAAACCTTATGAATATTAGCGTCGATGGCGCCAATTATCAACGCGGCTTCTGGGTAGCAGGATTAGCGAACTTCTTACACAAAAGTGGAACAGAAACAAAACGGAAGTTCCGTCACAATAGTGCTGGGTATCTCTTAGGAGCCTTCGCTCAAACCCCTTCTGAAGATATCTTCTCTGCCGCTTTCTGCCAACTCTTTGGTAAAGACAAGGACTACCTTGTTGCAAAAAACTCTTCTAACATCTACGCAGGCTCTATCTACTATCAGCATACCTCCTTCTGGAGCGCTTGGGATAAACTGCTACAAAACACTATCGGTGCGCAAGCTCCTTTAGTCCTTAATGCACAACTCACCTACAGTCATGCTTCAAATGATATGAAGACAAATATGACTACAACATATGCTCCTCCAAATGTCGTCTACCCAGAGATCAAGGGTGATTGGGGTAACGATTGCTTCGGAGTAGAACTCGGCGCTGTTGTGCCTATCGATTCTCAATACTCTTCCTTATTTGATATGTATGCGCCTTTCTTGAAGCTTCAGCTTGTCCATGCTCACCAAGAAGACTTTAAAGAAAACAATAGCTCTGAAGGAAGATACTTTGAGAGCAGTAACCTTATGAATCTCTCCATGCCTATTGGAGTCAAATTCGAAAGATTCTCTGCAAACGATAGCGCTTCTTACAACCTAATTCTGGCTTACTCACCAGATATCGCAAGAAGCAATCCTGATTGTACAACCTCTCTGTTAGTTAGCCCTACCACAGCCGTCTGGACAACTAAAGCTTCAAACCTAGCTCGACAAGCCTTCTTAGTCCGCGCAGGAAATTACCTCTCCTTCAGCCAAAACTTTGAAGTCTTCAGTCAGTTCAGTTTCGAACTCAGAGGCTCCTCAAAAACCTACAACATAGACCTAGGATCAAAAATCCAGTTCTAACTCACCTCCACCTCCCCTGCCCCACCACGGGGCAGGGCCTACTTAGACCCACTGACAATGCTGATGTTCTACATAAAAAGCCCCTCTATCATACGAGAGGGGATCTAAAACAATGGATAAATAGCGATTACGTTAAAAAACTAACCTTCTACTTTTTTGAATAGTAAGACGTCTTTAGACATCGTAAGCTCTATAAAAGTATCGGATTTGATATCACCTTTAAGTAGAGCTTTTGACAATAGCGTAACTACTTTTTGTTGAATTAGCCGTTTTAAAGGCCGTGCTCCAAAAGAACTATCATAACCCTGCTCACTTAAATAAAGGATGACAGAATCATCCCAGGTTAACGTTATTCGTCTTTCTAATAGACGTTGCGCAACCCTACGCATTTGAATACCGACTATTTTAACAATATCTTCCGTATTTAAAGGAACAAAAGGAAGGATATCGTCAATACGGTTGATGAATTCCGGACTGAAGTATTTTTTTAATGTGGGGGAAACTACGGATAATATGGTCTCTTTACTTACCTCACTACCTTTCTTTGCGCAGTAATCAGCAAGTTCTTGAGAACCTATGTTTGAAGTCATAATAAATAAAGCGTTTTTACAATTTACCTTACGCTTCTTACTATCTGTAAGAATTCCTTCGTCAAAAATTTGTAGAAGAATATTAAAGACTTCCTTATCTGCCTTTTCGATTTCATCGAAAAGCACTACAGAATAAGGGCGTCGGCGTAAAGCTTCGGAAAGACTTCCCCCTTCTTCATAACCTACATAACCTGGAGGAGATCCTATCAATTTGGATACGGAATGTTTTTCCATATATTCAGTCATATCAAAACGTACCATTGCTTCTTCTTTATTAAACAAAAGATCAGCCAGAGCTTTGGCAAGTTCTGTTTTTCCTACTCCCGTGGGGCCTAAAAACAAAAATACTCCTAAAGGACGTTGCGGATCGCTAAGTCCTACACGTGCAGCGCGTATAGAATCACTAACTGCTGCTATCGCAAATGGCTGACCCACAACATGCTCTTCCAAAGATTCTTCCAAAACAAGAAGCTTTTCAGCTTCGCCTTCTAACATCTTTTGAATAGGAATTCCTGTCCAATTCGCCACTACTTGAGCAATAAGACGTTCATCCACCTCTTCTTGAAGCAAACGATTGTCTCTTTGATTTAAAGCTTCTTCATCTTGGCGTATTTCTTCTTCAAGAGCAGGAATTAGGCTATACCGTAGCTCTGCAACACGATTGTAATCCGCAACACGTTCTGCTTCTTCTTCAGAAAATTTCATATTTTCTAAAGAATTTTTCTTTTCTTTAAGACCCGCAATGAGTTTCTTTTCTTCATCCCAACGCAATCGTAAAGCTGCAAGCTCTTCTTTAAGTTGCTCTATAGACTGTTGCATAGCCTCAGCTTCTTCTTGATATGCCGGAGCTTTTTCACGCTTTATAGCTTCTTGCTTAACAATCAAAGCTGCGAGTTCGCGTTCTTTCTCGTCAATTGGCAAAGGCAGACTACCAATTTGCATGCGAATCAAACTCGCAGCTTCATCTATTAAATCAATCGCCTTATCGGGAAGAAAACGATCCGGGATATATCTATAGGAAAGAAGAACAGCAGCATTTAATGCTCCCTCAGTAATACGTACGCCATGAAAAATTTCATACTTCTCACGAAGACCGCGAAGAATAAACACCGCATCTTCTAGAGAAGGTTCTGTTACAAAAATAGGCTGGAAACGCCTTTCTAAAGCGGCATCTTTTTCAATATACTTTTGATATTCATTGAGAGTTGTAGCGCCAATACAATGCAAGGTACCACGCGCCAAGGCAGGCTTTAATAAATTCGCGGCATCCATAGCTCCATCAGTAGCACCAGCGCCCACAAGAGTATGCACTTCATCAATAAATAAAATGCTCTCGCCATCAACAGATTCTAGATCTTTAAGAACACTTTTTAATCGTTCTTCGAATTCCCCTCGATATTTTGCTCCAGCAATTAACGCCCCCATATCTAAAACATAGAGCTGTTTGCCTTTTAAGCTTTCTGGTATATCCCCCTGAACAATACGCAGAGCCAATCCCTCAGCAATTGCTGTTTTTCCGACCCCTGGCTCACCTATCAGCATGGGATTATTCTTAGTTCTTCGAGATAACACTTGGACAGTACGACGAATTTCTTCATCTCTACCAATCACAGGATCCAACTTCCCTTCCTTCGCCAATAAAGTTAGGTTCTTACAATACTTTTCTAGGCCCCTGAGATTATTTTCCGCACTAGGAGAGTCCATACGATTGCCACGCCTTGTATTAATAATGAGTTTTTTAAGATCGTCTAAGGATATTTTTACTGTTTTTTTCCAAGAAGCAAAAGGCTCCTTGTTGGATTTCCAAAAAGCTAATAATACATGATCTCCAGAAAGGTATTCATCTCCGAGATCTTTAGCCTCATGCTTCGCATCTAATAACAGACTTTGCAATCCTGGTGAAGGCTTTGGCATAGCGTCTCCTTCAACAACTGAAGGTTCTAAAGAAAGCGCTTGATCTACTGCAGAAATGAGTAATTTGGGATTGCTGTGAATATCCTTAATTATCAAATAAAATAGCGATTCTGTATTCTCTAAAAGACATTTAAGGAAATGGTTTTCACTTACGTAAGAGTTTTTTGCTGATTTAGCGAGCTCAAAAGCTTTTTCTAGAGCCTCGCTTACCGCATCCGATATTTTATCCATAAAACAACCCTAATACTCCGCTGAAATATTTTCTTCATTCGATAGAAAAAACAAAAAATCTACCTATTTTCCAAGGCGATTCCTTGCTGCTCAAGACTCTGCTTTTTCTTATCTTTTGCTCTTTGTTGTTTTTTCCATTGCGAGTTGTACTGATATAATAATCCATAATCTTTAACAGTCGCGGTAATATCCTTACAATCTTCCATCAATTCATCGATCCGTCCAATACGTGTGCTATCTAAACAATCCGCCAACCTATTAGCACTTTTACATATGGATTCTGTTGCTAAGCGCGCCTGTTTCACTAATGAAGAATCTTTTTCTTCATCAAGTAGAGCTGATATTTTAGAATAGAGATTTACAGTTTCAGCCTCTAATTTGCCTAAAGCTTTATCGGCCTTATCAACAAACTGTATCAATTTTTCAATAGGATCAATATTATGTCCGCAAACTAAATCCTGAGCATAAAGACGGTTAGATTCTCCCCTGATCTTCCCTGGAATAATATTTATAATAGATTCTCCTATGATTTTGGGAGAATACATAGCAAAGGTATCGTCTTTATATAGAGAAACTCCTGAATCGATTTTTAATACCAATTCATAACAATAAAGCTCTCCAGACTTTCCGGAGATCCCTCTATCCATAATGTTTTGTACAAAAGCTACGGAACCAATTATCTTTCCCGCAAGACAAACATTCATTCCCTTGCTTACACCACTAAGATGAGTAAAAGCCACATGGATTTCTTGCTTGCCATCTCCGCGACTTTTAGGGGTGAATAGCATTACAGAAAATAAACCTAAAATCCCCACACAAAGAAATAATCCAAAAAATATTGATTTACGATCTTCTTTAGACACTAGCCCTCCTTAATCGGCATTTTACAATGTTATTGACTAGCAAGAAATTGCTTTGCCAACACATCGTTCGTCTTTATAAACTCTTCCTTTGTATAGACATGGGGAATTGTTCCCTCGTGATGAATAGCGATACGATCTGCAAGAGTTAAAGCTAATGTAAGATCATGGGTAATCACAATGCCTCCGATTCCCTGTTCCTTGCGCAAACGGAAAATAAGATGAGTCATTTCCCGACTCGTCATGGGATCTAATCCCGCTGTAGGCTCGTCATAAAGAACAAGTTTAGGAGAATAAATCAAAGAACGTGCCAAAGCGACGCGCTTGACCATGCCACCTGACAACTTGTTTGGCATAAACTCTGCAGCATAACTTAATCCTACGTTCGCTAAAGCTTGATCTACTTTAGCATTTATCTCACCTCTAGAAAATACCTTATAGCGTTCATTATACGCATGAAGACCGAAGGCAACATTTTCTCTAACAGAAAGAAAATCAAAAAGGGCGCCACCTTGAAACACCATACCAATGGTGAGATCTTTTAAACGTCCTTTATGGGTAAGTTCCTTAGAATAACGCACTTCCCCAGAATCAGGAATCTCCAATCCCATGATATGACGGAGAAGGACACTTTTCCCGGTCCCAGATTTACCTAAAATTACTAGAAGTTCGTCTGGAAAAACCTGCAAAGAAATTCCATGTAATACCGTATGACCTTGACCTTCGGTGTTGCAATAACTCTTATAAATACGATCTACAGAGATCCAAGGCTCTACCATACCTCTCCCTAGTAACCTAGAACGTGAAAGAATGATGTAATTACACAGTTAGCAAATAAGATGGAAATATATGAAGTAACAACTCCTGCTGTGGTCACTTTTGCTACATTTGTAATGCGGCAATGCTTCCCCAATCCTTGATAACATGCTAAAGACGTAATAATAAATCCGAATATTAAAGATTTAACAATCACCATTACAATATCGGATACAAATACATTTCCTGATACCATATGTAAATAGACCTGAGCAGGAAGTTGGAAAGCATAACGACATAGCAAATATCCACAAAAAATTCCTGACCATACTGCAGCAATTACCAAAGCAGGCATAGCAATAATCCCTGCAATGATTCTCGGCAATGCAAAATAGGCTAGAGGATTTACCCCTAAAGTTTCCATAGCACTAACTTGTTCAGTCATGCGCATAGTTCCTAAAAATGCAGAAATTGCTCCTCCCACTCTTCCAGAAAGAGCAAGAGCAGTAAGAACAGGGCCTATTTCTACTAGAATACTTTTTACAACGAAAAATCCTATAGCGCAGGATAAGCCATGAATGCCTAATTGATAATAGGATTGTAGAGCTAAAACCACTCCTGTAACAGCTCCTGTAAGCATAACCACAGGCAAAGAGGCAACACCGATATCATATCCCTGTATACTTGCAGAACGAAATAAGCTTTTCTTCCAAGAGAAACTTTTTATTACCGCACAGATAAAACCCATCCATCTGCCTAATTCCAAAGGAAATAAACATAGTATACGGAAAACACGAGAACGTTTTTTTACCTCCATGCTCATATCCTCAAAACCTTGAGAAAACCCTTTATCTTAAATACTTTCGAATGTTTTTATTAAACTATCAATAAGCACATTTTGCGTATAGGCTAGATTTTCTTTACTGTGTACAGCAGAAATGAAACTCGCTTCCATAGAAGCAGGAGACAAATACACTCCTCGAGAAAAGGCATGCCGATAGAATACACCGAATGTTTTTTGATCACATTGCTGCACATCATAGAGATTCTTCGGGGGCACTTCTCTAAAGAATAATGAAAACATAGAACCCGCTTTTACCAATACCACAGGGAATCCTTTAGAACGAATTGTATCTTCTATAGGAGACAAGAACTCTTCTGTAAGATTTTCTAACTTAGGATAAAAATCTATCTCTTGACAAAGCTCTATAGAAGCTTTTCCTGCGGCCATAGCAATAGGATTTCCTGAAAGAGTTCCTGCCTGAAACACAGTCCCCAAAGGCATGAGATGATCCATAATATTTTGATGAGCTAGGAGTGCAGCAACAGGCATACCTCCACCTAAAATCTTACCATACACAGTAATATCAGGAATGGCATCAATAATAGAACGCATACCCCGAATGCCCATACGAAATCCTGTAACAACCTCATCCATGATCGATAAAGCTGAATAGCGTCGGCTTGTATTTATAATATTCTCAACCCATCCAGATTCCGGAAGAATAACCCCCATATTGATGGCTATAGGTTCGAAGATTACACAAGCAACACGTTCCCCTATCTGCTGCATTACTTCTTCAAAAACCTTAACATCATTGTAAGGTAAGATTAATGTAAGAGGTAGACAAGGATTCGAAGAAAAGTATCTATCTACGATAAGAGAGACTTCCATAAGGTTACTCTCATCTATAGAAATTCCTTTTAACAAAATATCAGCATGCCCGTGGTAACACCCTAAGAATTTAATAATAACTGAGCGTTTAGTTGCTCCACAAGCGAGACGTACAGAGGTCATTGTAGCTTCCGTCCCTGAAGAAACAAAACGTAGTTTGTGATCTTGTAACTTCAAACAAGAAAATAGAGTGGATGCTAGAGAAATTTCATTTTCTGAAGTGAGGCCATAGGAGGTACCTTGAGATGCTACAGTACAAATCGCATCTAAAATTTTTGGATGGCTATGACCGTGGATTAATGATCCCCAAGATCCACAAAAATCAATAAAATTTTTTCCAAAGCTATCTATAAAAACATCTCCAGAAGCACTAGAGACAATGGGAGGAACAATTCCTACAGGAATACATGCGCGTATTGGAGAATTTACTCCTCCAGGAAAATAACGACAAGCGTCAGCGTATGTCATTGTTGTTTCATCAATAACCGGCATATAACCCCCTAAAAAATCAGGGGTTATTCTGAGCCATAGCCACTTTAAAACCTAGAAAAAGACTTGCTAAAGATTAAATTAAGACTAAGGTCTAATTCAGAAGAAGATTCTCAGGAACTGTGGATAGCGATGCATATTTCCCTCCCAAATCTTTAAGAATCATAGACCAGAGATTTTCAGGATTATCAGCAAATACATAGTTATAACTTGCAGGAGCCAAAAACCAATTCCCATCTAAAAATTCCCTTTCTAATTGCCCTGCCTGCCAACCACTATAACCAAAACATAAATTTATCGTAGGCCCCGTCTCACTAGCAGCGATCTCTTGTAAAAAAGATAGATCTCCCCCTAGATATACAGAAGGACAGATTTCTAATGTTTGATCAGGAATTTCAGAACAGGAATGCAAAAGCATCATTTGATTGGCCTGTAGGGGACCTCCCATACAAAAACGGATATTATCATTAGACACTTTATCAAAAGTAAAAATATCATCTGATATCTCTAAGCCTAATGTCTTATTTAAAATTAGTCCGAACGAACCATTAAGACTATGCTCACATAATAAAATTACACTACGAGCAAAGACCCCCTGATCTGTATCAGGAGAAGCCAATAACAATGAGCCTTTCTCTAAAATAGCATAGGGAATTTTTGCCATAAGATACCGTGATATTTTATTCTTCGTAAGCTACGGCAGCATCAAATACAGATTTCACACAAAGAATAGGAACTTTGTGTGTAAGCGCTAAGGGAATACTGTCGCTAGGGCGAGCATCAACATCTGTGATATAGAGGAAATCTTCTTGTTTTTGCTCTAAAAACATGCGTGTGTAAAATACATTATCTTTGTAATCACTTATGACAACACGCATTACATGAACATCAAAACCTGAGAAAACAAAATTTAGAAGATCATGAGTTAATGGTCGTGATAAAGAAAAGTGTGAGGGATCAGAATTCTGAAATGCTTGTCCCATTGATACATGTCCGTATATCGCAAATTTCTTCTCATCAGTACCCAAGATAATTCCTGCGTAATGACAAAAGCTAACTAACTTGTAAAAGTTAAGCAAAACCAAAGGGGTATCTTGGAGCAATTCTTTCTCTATACTCATACTTTACCAGTATTCTTCTTACCAATCTGACCGTTGGTATAACCAAACCATACCTCTACATTTGCTATAACAAACCCCACTTCAATAATACCATGAATTTGTAATAGCTTCAGAAGATCTTCCTCGGGATGAGGATATACATTCGGAGTATGAATATCGTAAATATAATTCCCGTTATTAGTGATAAAAAGTCCCCCACGAGGATTCTTTCTTAGATTCCCCTGATACCCAAGATTTTCCAAGACAGCAAGAATAGAAGATTTCCCGAAAGGACTAATCTCCACGGGCACACCAAATTTTCCTAAGACCTCAACACTTTTACTCTCATCAGCAAGTATTAAACATCGCTGACTCGATTGTAACAGGATCTTTTCTCGAAATATAGCTCCACCTCCACCTTTGATCATACGCAGTTGGGGATCTATCTCATCAGCACCATCAACAGCAAGATCAGTTTCAGTGAACTCTTCATCATCAATCAAAGGAATACCTAAACTACTTGCTAAAGAATAGGATTCTTTGGAAGACGCTATAGCACGAATATCTAGGTTCTCCTGTTTTTGCTTTGCAGAAACAGCCTTAATGAACTCTCTAGAGGTTGAACCACTCCCCAATCCTAAAAGCATTCCGGAGGTTACTAAATCAGCAGCTTCACGAGCTAAATGTCTTTTTATTTCTAAATAGGGATCTTCTTTCACAATACCTCTATTTGTTTCATTCTCTATGGCTTTTATATTGAGAGGTCTCTATGTCAGATAAAAACTAAAAGCGGAAGTCATACTAATATAATCACCTTTGCAAGGTCAAATGAGGATGTTAGCAAACAGCATATAGGTTAAAAAATAGCTTTGATTATCTTGAATATTATATCAAAAATATAGCTACTTTATTCCCACTCTTCCCAGGTTTTATAAGCAAGGCTAGGTTGAAATTCAACATCATTAGGATCCGTGGATATCTCTAAAATACGATTCCAAATTTGTTTTTGTGAAAATTTATTTAAATACTGACCTTGATAATCGCTAAGATCCTTTAGTAAAGCTTTTGCTTCTGTATTTAATGTGCAAATCCCCAATCCTGAATATAGCCAAATCAGAAACTCTTCTCTATCTGCTTTGGATAAAGACGGTTGTGCAGTCAAGGCGGCATCTACTATGGCTTTTACATTAGCATCTTCTTTCCAAATGGTATACGTTGATCGCTCTGTGGCTGCAGATAACGTTCGGTAATCTCGCATACTTATTGAAGAAAAAACTGGCAAATATTTAGGATGAAAAATTCCTGAAAATGCCATTTGTCCTGTAATTAAACTATTTAAAATATCACTGCTATAGTCTTGAAGCACTTTAGAAGAAAAAATCTCTAGCCAACAGCACGGGCAATTCTCTTCAATAATAGAATCTAAATCCAATTGACCCTTACGCATTAGATTTTTTAAATTTTCCCGAGATTCTTGAGATAAACTATTAAAAGCTGCTAGCAGCTCCTGAGAATCTGTAGAGGGATCTATATCTGCTCCCGAAGCTAAAACCCCTAATCTATAAAGCTGATCAAATGATAAATTGTATTTATCTAACATACAAACTGTAGCTGTAGAACCGTCTTTCTTATATATATGAGATAGGAAAGCCCGGGGATATTTAGCAAAAATTCGCTCACGTAATTTATCAGGGATTTTCTTATTTTCGATAATACGGTTTCTTCTATGTACATAAATGCGCTGTAGCCCAATTAATGCGGTAATACAGCCAAAAGCAGCTGCAGCAATTAAAGGCAGCCCCACGCTGATTGTTAAGCCTAATACAGGAATAGCAACAGAAAGAGCTATTATCCCGATGGCAAATAGTGTCACTAATGTTATTAAAGCATAGGAAATTTTAGATTTAGCAAATATATCAGAAACAGAAGGTGTGGCAGCTCTATTTCCTGCCTGAGTATCCATAGGTTTTTGATTATCTATTCTCATTTTCAATGCCAACACAATATCTTTAAGTATAAATTATGTATTAACCACTTAGGAGATAAAATAGTAATTGATAATAGAATAATTTTTTTGCGTCTAGGTGTAAAAATTGATTCTTAAACACTTAAGAAAATCAAGTCAGAGTCACTATTCCCTAATAAGATTGCTGATCAGCGATATCTTTCTCCCGTATTCGGATCTATGAGATAGTAGTGAAGATGAGACGAGGAAAGTTTTGGTTTCTGTAAGTTATGTTTGCTGTGTTTATTAAAAAACTCTAAGGCTCCGTTATGAAAACCGTAAACACGATGGGAGTCGTGATGATAGAAATGCATCCATTCTTTCAATGTAAGTAAAGTAATATGAGGGTCAAAATCTTCTGTGTTCTCCTCATTGAGGTATCGAGAAACAACGAGTAATAATTCCATAAGAGTACCTCCAATACGAGATGTATCGAATGCGTGAAGGAAACTCAATTGACAACATTCTACGTCTTTAAACAACTGTAATTGATCCCAAGTAATCCCATGCTTACATAATCCCAATAACCAAGAAGCTCGCGACCTATTGAGATCTTCTAATAACCATGATCCCCTCCTTTCAAATCCTTTTACAGTTTCATTTTCTAAATACATTCTAAATCGTGTATATAACGATTCAACAAGACTTTGTACATCTCTCCAAGTATTATTTCGTGCATGTTGGGATAATATGTTATATTCTTCTTCAGAAATAAGACGCGCTAATAACCAAACAAAAGGATGAAATGCTGTTTGATTTATTTCGGATAAACCTGCTCGATTCACCCAATATACAGCAGGTTCCATACCCTCAGCATCAGGAAATTCCCTTTGACCAAGGTGTATAAACTTATTTATCAAGTATAAAGGACAATTCTTTAAGAGGATCTTCTCTAAATCGGGAAGTTGAATACCCTCACAGGCCTTCTGCAAACGCTCAAGACCAAATGATTCTACTCTATTCTTACAATCTTCAGATGGAAAATGAAAATTGCCTGAGGATAATCCCAATAAAACAGCACGAAGTTCTTGAAGATTAAGAGACTTAGCAAACACAAGATCATGAATAATTTTGGGATAAGTTTCTTTTATCAAAGAACGAAATCCGGAGGGAAGAGGATGTTTTAACTCACACATTGCTCGGCGCAATGCCAAAGCACCCATCACCCCCACAATAATTAAAGATAGAGTTAAACCTATTACAAGTAGAGGATGAGAAAATCCACAGATAACTACTGATAGCAAACTAACAGAGCAGATAAAGTAAAATATACCAGTTATAGCTATAGCATGCTTACGCAATGTATCCATTACGTAGCGTGTTTTCCTTCCTAGATTTATTAAGGATAAAAAATGAGATGGATGTGTATCAGGGAATAGGTTTTTTAAAGTCATAACCCACCTAGTTATTTCTAAATTTTGGAAACAAAAAAAATCCGAGATTTTTTAATCCCATCTAAAATTAAAAACAACAGGCAAGATGAATCCATCTCAGGATCTTTTATTTCTTAGAAAAATCAGACATAAAAATTCTGAGTTGCAACCAGAGAATGAAGAGCAAATCAGTCGGGAGATCTATACAAATCTCTACTTGAGTATTCTCATTCCTGTTGTTCTATTTATTGAATAAATCGGAATATGCGGAAGTTCTTTTCTTATTAAAGATTCTCCTCTACGTTCATTCAAGAAGCTAATCGTCCTATCATAGAAACGCCAGTCGGAATCTTCTTTGTGTTTCTCATAATGATCAATCCATTCCTCCCAGGTCAGTAGTGCAATGGAAGCGTCAAATTCATTGTGATCTTCCTGAATATGTGGATATATAGAAAGGATCAGCTCTATTAAATTCGCACCTCCGTTGGCACCATTGAATATGGAAAGCAAGATCACATCTCTACATTCCAACTGTTCAATCAATTGTAATTGATCCCAAGAAACGCCGTGCTTACAGAAGTACAACAACCATTCTAGAGAAAAGTGACTAAAACAACTAAATAGCCAAACTCTATCAATATGAAAATGTTCCACATTCTCATTTTGTGTACGATCTATAAGTCGGGTTCGCACTTCCTCAAGCATAGCAGATGCTTCATCCCAAGTATTATTTCGAGCATGACTTAATAGAGTTTCATATTCAAATTTAGAAACTACTTTGGAAAACATCCAGATATAGTGATGAAAAGCCGTATCTAAACAGTGTGTTAATCCTGTACGAGATAACCAATAGACTTCAGGATCCATATTTTCCGCTTCAGGAAATTCTCTAGGACCGATCTGAATAAATGTTTTTATGAAATAAAAAGGACAGCGTTTTAAAAGTAGGTTTTCTAAATAGGGTAATTGAATACCCTCACAAGCCTTCTGCAAACGCTCAACACCAAACCTCTCTAGCTTCTTCTGAGATTCTGGTGAAGGAAAAGTAAATGTTCCGGAAGATAATCCTGTGAGAACAATACGGAGTTCTTGAAGCGTAAGTCTCTCCTGAATAGTTAAATCATAAATTTCTTGAGGGAATTCTTGCTTAATTACCGAAAGGAATCCAGGGGGAATGGGCAGTTTTTCTCGACATGGACGGTACAAACGATATAATGATGCAAGCATCACTCCTGAAAGAGCTAGAGAAATTATTAAACCCAAGACAATGGAAAAATGGGTCAATCCTAAGATAATAAAGGCTGTAAATGTCGCAACAAGAGTAAGAAAAACAAGGCTCCCTATAGCTAGAGCACATTTACGCAACTTGTCGGTTATACAAGGCTTTGTTTCCTCGTCTTTTCTCATCAATATCAAGGAAGCATTAGATCCCGAGGGATGAGAAGTCTGTATAGGATTCATAATCCACACCCCACTTAATCCAATAAATTCGAAAAATTATACCAATTTACACGATTAAAAACAATTAATAAATCCAACTATTCCTAATCTGTGAATCGAGATAACAGAACAACATTAAAAAAAATTTAATTTGTAATTTTTAGCCATCTCCTAGATTCACGATCTCCGGTAATGCGATCACAAGAATAGCAGGGAATTTTAAAGATAGTCTGTTTCATTAAACGATTTTTACTATGGCTATTTAGAAAGTCTGTTATTCCGTCATAGCTAATATAATTTTTATTCTCTCTAAACCATTCCTCCCAGGTAATGAGAGCAGAGGACGAGTCAAACTCTTCATTATCTTCGATAAGAGTTGATCATTCGTGCAAGATCCCTACCTTCATCTGATCTTTCTGAATCATAAAGAAATCTAACCGACTTCATATAGATTTTCTTAAAGAGTTTCGGTTGCCCCTAACAAACTCCATGCTTACATAAATATAGCAACCATATGAAACCTAAACCCCCATCATAACTTCAGGGATTCTCTTTGCGTATCGAAGTATTCTACTCGATTGCGGCTGTATCTTTATTTATCTTAATTAAAGGCAACTCAGGCAACTCATCACCAGCTATTTTTCGCAAAGTATTCTGACTACGTTTGTTTAAGTATTTGATGGTCGCGCTATAGAAATCTAGCCCTCCACGCTCCCTATAAACCTCCATCAATTCTTCAAAAGTAAATAAGGTGAGGTGTGGGTCAAAAGCCTTGGAATTACTTTCATCAATATAACGTGAAGTAGACATATACAACCTCGCCAAACCACTTCCTCTACCAGACCTTTCACAGTCCTCCAATAGGCAAACACTTGCACAGTCTAAGTCTTTAATTAATTGTAGTTGCTTCCAAGTAACACCATGTTTGCATAGAAACAGTAGCCAGTCACCACCAAGTAAACCTATCATCAAGTCTTTAGTCAGACCCATCCCATCGATGACATGCTCGATTATTCCCTCTTCTAAACGAGGTAGTAAATCTTCAAGTAAATCTTGAGCATGATCCCAAGTAGAGTATTTGGCATGCTTCAAAAGCATTTCATATTCTTCCTGAGTCGCCACTTTAGACAAAATCCAAACATTAGTCGTAAAATATATAAGACGATCATGATCTGACAAGGCTAAACGATTTAACCAATACATCCAGGGAGCGACATTGACAGATTGCGGCAATTCTTTAGGACCTAATTGGATTAATTTATTTATAAGATACAGGGGGCAGTTTTTCAGAAGGATCTTCTCTAAATCCGGCAATTCAATTCCCTTGCAAGACTTTTGCAAACGCTCAAGACCAAATCTCTCTAGCTTCTTCTGAGATTCTGGTGAAGGAAAAGTAAATGTTCCCGAAGATAAACCTGAAAGAACAGCGCGCAATTCTTGAAGCGTTAATCTCTCTTGAATAATTAACTGATAAATTACCTCGGGGAACTCTTTCTTGATTATTGAAAGAAAACCTTCAGGAAGGGAGGTTGGGAATTCACGTCGTACACGACGCATAGATAGTGCCAAGAGAACCACGGCAAGAACCAAAGATATGACTAAACCTATGATTAAAGCAGGTTGAATCATTCCACAAATTAAAGTCACAGCAAATACACAGGCAAGAGCTAAACAAAAAACACCACTAATTCTTAAGGCGTTTTCACATAACTTGTTTGTAAGACAAGGAGAAGAAGTTCTTTCTGGGATTAATTTAGACTCTACATGGGGGGGGGGGGGGTTCGCTTGCATAAATTCCTCATAAAAAAATCCTCTAAAAAGGAACTCTCATTTTAACACATTAACACAAAATTTGAAAACATGGTAATCATTTAAAATATTAAAGTTCAATAGATTAAAAACAGTAAAGATTTAATCAATTCTCCTCCCCTGCACTCTCGATTTTATTCAAAATATTTTTACTGCGTTTATTCAAAACATCTCTAGCACCATCATAAAAGCACCTGTTAGGAGTCCCTCTACTTCACTGACAATCTCGTATCCATTCATCCCAAGTAATGAGAGCAGAGGACGAGTCAAACTCTTCATTATCTTCGATAAGAGTTGATCATTCGTGCAAGATCCCTACCTTCATCTGATCTTTCTGAATCATAAAGAAATCTAACCGACTTCATATAGATTTTCTTAAAGAGTTTCGGTTGCTCCCAACAAACTCCATGCTTACATAAATATAGTAGCCAGGGTGTAGCTATTTTTCCCCGTAAGGGATCTTCTGGTATACGTTCAACCAATCCCAGGTAGCGTTTTGAGCATGTAGTAACAATTGTTCGTATTCATTTTGAGAAGTAGATTGCGCAAACATCCATACGTAGGAATGGAATACCGTATCCAAACTATCTGACAAACCTAAACGGCTTAGCCAATAAATTGAAGGATCTAAATCTTCTAATTCAAGAAATTCTCTAGGACCTAATTGGATGAACTCATTGATTAAATAAAAAGGACAATGTGTAAGTAAAAGATCTTCTAAATCTAGCAGCTCAATTCCCCTACAAGCTATTTGTAAACGCTCAAGGCCAAACTTCTCTGCTTTTTCCTGGACGTGTCGAAAATAAAAACCATGACAAAACATCCCGCAATTCATGTAGCTCTAATCTTTATTGAAGAACCAACTCATAAATCACGCTAATGAAAAGCTTGATGAATCAAAGAAAAGAAACCTTGAGGAATAAAAGGTTTCCTTCTCAAATATGATGCTATCCCATAGAAACTAAAAAAATACCAAAGCATAAACTAAAAAGTAGACAAGGAAGTAACGCTGGATGAACCTATCCCATAAATAATAGGAACAACAAGTGTAAATAAACAAATCCCGCTGACTAATAGGGCAGTCTTATTCAACTTATCTATCAGGTAAATGCGGATGTTTTCTCCAACTCAGAAGACAACATGAGCAATGGAGCCGGTCCCACTGTACTCCAATCACACATAGAATCGTATTCTCAGCAACTCATAGCAGCTAAAAATCAAAGTCAAAAGACCATAATATGCGAGCAACTAAACTTGCAAATTGTTTCCAACTAAAAATTAAATTAGGTCTTTTCTCTATTAAGACCTATTCAATTCATTTTGAAAATTATGTGATAAGTCTGAAAAGCTGATTTCTCAGCCAACTCAAAAACAACATTAAGAAATTCTCCCCTTATTACAAAAATAAAATTCACTAGGGGATCTTGATACAATTCTCTATCGTTGACAATACAAAAACAGCTAAAGCAATTAAAGAAAGTACTGTAAGTGGAATGGAAATAATCATAAATAATGGGTGTATCAAACGATAGATAACTAAAGAGGTCAGTATTTTAGAGATAACCAAGGAAATGATCCCTACAATCGCTATGGGAGAAGTATATAATGCGTGTATCATACGATACCCACTATTAGAAATAGGGCTATTTGAGCTCTTAAATGAAAAAGTATGATTGAATATCTTCATGCTATTCTCTCCATTGATACAAGAAAATGAATCTAAATATTTGCAATTCAACAACACAAAATTATCTACTTGTCATTTAATCATTCATAGGTTCTTTACAAATTGACAATTATAACAATCAAGAACTGACACTAAATTAATGTAAAATTAGTTATTCTAAGGCCCCTCTTTCTCCTGTAGAGAAATCATAAGTATAGTATGGCAAGCCACTTAACTCTTCGCAATCAAATGAAATCTCCTTAAGAGAATCTAATTCATTTCGTTTAGTATTTAATAACCTTATGGTTGATTCATGTGCTCTCCATCTTTCGCCTCTTCTAGAGCTCTCAGAGTAATCTTCGATCCATTCTTCCCATGTAAATAATGCAATATTTGAATCGAAATTTTCATTATTCTCATTGATATACGCAAAAACGGAGACTATGTTTCTTGCTAAATGCCCTCCTCGACTTTGTTGTTCAATTTCACAGAGGAAATTCAGAGAATGGCTATCTATTTTTCTAAATAACTGCAACTGTTCCCAACTCAATCCGTGTTTACATAGATAGAGGAGCCAAGAACAGCGTCGTAAATCCCAACCCACATTACCTTTTGTGCGAGAAAAACTTGGTTGATATTCGTTATTTAAATAGATCATTAGACGGTTTTGCAAATCAGAAACTAAATCTTCAGTTTGCTTCCATGTGTTATTCTTAGAATGACTGAGCATCGTCTCATATTCTTCTCTGGTTACCACTCGAGATAAAATCCAAACAGATGGAATGAAAATTGTATCCATTGTATCCACAAATCCTAAACGACTTGTCCAGTAAATAGCAGGAGATATTCTCTCTGCCGTAGGCAATTCCCTATCTCCTAATGCAATCAACTTATTCAGAAAATAAAAAGGACATTCTTTTAGTAAAATTTCATCCAGAGACTGTAGCTCAATACCACCACAATCAAGTTCTGTAATAGATAAATGGAAACTGTGTAATTTTATCCTGAGACTTTCAGGATAATTTTCAAGCCTTCTACCTTCAATCAAACCTTCTATAAGAATACGCAGCTCTTGAACTGTTAAGTACTGATCAATACATATCTGATAGATCATTCCAGGATAATTTTTTCTATTATTTCAAGAAATCCTCGTGGAAGAGGCTTTCTTTCATGTACACCACTTGTAACATCAACTGTAACCTCCCCATCGATTACTAATTGACTATCGCATAACGAACTTAAGTCAATATCTATTTCTAAACTATCTTCCTCTCTAATATAGAAATCACTAGCAGTTGGGGAAGATAAATTAAATGCCGTATTTAAAATAGAAATCGATTCTTCATCGGAAAATTCTTCACGAGCAATACTGGAATCTAACATAGATGCGGAAACGCTCTCAGAATATAATTCTGGAGTTTCAACTAAAACAAAATCATTAGAAGATTCCCCATCATCAATTGTAGAATCTACTATAGGTATAGGACTAACCTCTATAGAATCCTCCAAAGAAGAACTCTCTTCTTCAAAAGATGCCTCATGAACAACATCAGCATCTGATACAACAATAGAAACAACTTCGGAAAGTAATTCTGAAACATCATCTAAAACGGGGTCTGTTTCTTCCTGGAAAGATGCCGCATCAACAACTTGAGAATCTACTATAGGTGTAGGACTAACCTCCATAGAATCCTCCAAAGAAGAACTCTCTTTAATGGAAGAAGAGATAGATTCATTCATCCCAGAATCAACAATAGGCGTTATAATAACATGAGGACGTCTAGAGTAGTATAAAGTAGCAATTAATAAAGCTCCACAAAGCACTAAAGAAATTACCAAACCTAATATCATTATCGGTTCTGAAATTCCGCTGAAAACAACAAAAGCAAAGACAACAGATAAGATTGCGAAAAAAACACTAGATATAACCACAGCATACTTATACAAACGCTGTGAAATGCAGGCATGCGAACACTCATCAATTAAAGATGATTTAGCACAACAAAAACATGCATTAAGACAACTCATTGATCCACAACTATTAGGAATAATTTCTTATCCAATGACTTGGGCACAACACGTTAAATTAGAAAGCCCTGATGTATTAGTGGGAACATTCTATTTATAATTAACTAATTAGTGAATCTATATTTTTAGTTGCGAAATTATTTTTCTAAAACAAAAACAAACTAAAATATTAACAAACAATACATTAGAGAATTACTTATGAGAGATGTCCTGGTAGAAAAAAAATAAGTTTATCTAAGAAAGTTTAAAGACTCTGATCCATCGCATAAGAAAAAATAACTAAAGAATCTCTATATCTTGGTAAAGATTGTCAGGAATGTGCGTTTATGAATTAATAATGACTTCTTATAACTATTATCTTCCTATGCACGTTACTGATCTCCTTATCTACTTAAACGATCTATTATCTTCGGAATCATTTCCTGATTACGGACCTAATGGTTTACAAATAGGAAATCTCAACACAAATGTTGAGAAGATAGCTGTTGGGGTAACTGCAGACCTATCAACAATACAAGCAGCTATCAAATTAGGTGCTAATATATTGATTGTTCATCACGGACTGTTTTGGAAAGGAATGCCCTATCCTATTACAGGAATGCTTTATAAGCGTATACAACTTCTGATCAAGCATGACATACAGTTACTAGCTTATCATCTACCTCTAGATGCACATCCAATCATTGGAAATAATTGGAAAGTAGCTCGCGATTTACAATGGACAAACTTAGAGCCATTTGGCAGCTCTCTTCCCTATCTAGGAGTCCAAGGATCCTTCCCTCCAATATCTATAGAAAATTTTGTAGAAAATCTATCTAATTACTACCAGTCTCCGATAAAAGCTCAAGCACTTGGTGGTCCGCAAACCATTTCTTCAGCAGCATTAATTTCTGGTGGAGCTTACAAAGAGCTGTCTCAAGCTATTCTTTGTAAAATTGATTGTTTCATCACGGGAAATTTTGATGAACCTGCGTGGTCCATGGCCCTAGAAAATCATGTGCATTTTTTAGCCTTTGGTCATACGGCAACAGAAAAAGCAGGACCAAAAGCTCTCGCACATTATCTTCAAACAAACCTACAAGTTTCCTCAACATTTATTGATACTGACAATCCGTTTTAACATACAAAAAAATGTACGTGATCGTTCTTGGCTTTTTCTTAGAACTTACCTTATAGTAAGTTCTTTTTTACTATTTCAAAAATCCATAGATCATCATGACCGTAGATACAGAAAAACAACAAGTAGTTCGCCCGAGAAATGAAATCCCTACCGAAGACTGCTGGAATGTAAGTCCTCTATACCCAAATAGAGCGGACTGGAAAGGAGATTTGGATTCTTTTGGGCTAAAAACGGACGGTTCACTTACCTGGCCAGAGCTACAAGCAACGCAATACCAACTTGAGAATTCAGAATCTCTCCTTTCTCTATTAACTAAACTTTTCTCAGTTGAAAGAAAGCTTGACAAACTCTACGTTTATGCTCATCTAGTTCATGACCAAGACATAACAAACCAAGAGGGAATCGCAGATCTAAAATCAATCACACATCTATACACTCTCTTTTCTGAAGAAATCTCTTGGATACAACCTGATTTAATTAGTTTATCAGAGACTATAATAGCTCAACATTTATCGGTTCCCTGCTTAGCGCCTTATAGATTCTATTTAGAGAAAATCTTTAGACTGTCTATGCATACAGGCACTCCTGGAGAAGAAAAAATCTTAGCTTCAGCATTTGCTCCTTTTGAAGTGGCTAGCAAGGCATTTTCCTCTTTAAGTGATTCAGAAATTCCTTTTGGTCAAGCTACCGATTCCGAAGGTAATTCTCATCCCCTTTCCCATGCATTAGCATCATTATACATGCAGTCTACGGATAGAGAATTAAGGAAAACAGCTTACCTAGCACAATGCGAAAGATATTATAATTATCGACATACCTTTGCTAATCTCCTTAATGGAAAAGTTCAAGCACACCTATTCTATGCAAAAAACAAAAAATACAGTTCCTGTCTAGAATCAGCATTATATCATAATAATATTCCGACAACGGTTTATACTAATCTCATCGAAATCGTGAAGAAAAATTCTTCACTGATTACAAAATACTACCGTCTAAAACAAAAAACTCTAAATCTAAAAGATTTCCATTTTTATGATGTATACGCTCCTCTAAGTCAATCCGAAGAAAAAAAATATTCTTATGAAGATGCTGTCAATCTTATCTATAGCAGCCTCTCACCACTTGGAACTGAATACGTTGATATTTTAAAACAGGGACTAACCACAGAAGGTTGGGTAGACAAATACGAGAACCTTAACAAACGCTCTGGAGCTTATTCTTCGGGATGTTATGATAGCTATCCCTATATTCTATTAAACTACACGGGAACATTATATGATGTATCTGTAATTGCTCATGAAGGCGGTCACAGCATGCATTCCTATTTCAGCAGAAAGAATCAATCTTTCCATGAGGCACAATACCCTATTTTTCTTGCGGAGATTGCCTCCACCCTCAATGAAATGCTTCTTATGGACTCAATGCTTAAAAAGAGCGATTCTAAAGAAGAAAAAATCACAATTCTCACAAGATGCCTGGATACAATCTTTTCCACACTATTTCGTCAGGTCTTATTTGCATCTTTTGAATACGAAGTGCATTCTGCTGCAGAACAAGGTTTTCCTTTAACCGAAGAGTATCTATCCTCAACTTATAAGAATTTACAAAATGATTTTTATGGAAAAATCATAACATTCGATACTCTTTCTAACATAGAATGGGCAAGAATTCCTCATTTCTATTACAATTTCTACGTGTACCAATATGCAACAGGTATCATTGCTTCTCTATGCTTTGCAGAAAAAATTCTTAACAAAGAAGACAACGCCCTCAACTCGTATCTGAACTTCTTAAAAAGTGGAGGCTCTGACTTCCCATTAGAAATCTTGAAAAAGTCTGGATTAGATATGACAACAAGTGAGCCAATACACAAGGCCTTTTCCTTTGTAGAGAGAAAAATCCAAGAGTTATCATCTTTAATTTGAAATAACTAAAAAAAGTAGCACTTGATATTATTAAGTGCTAAAATCATTGCCAAAAACGAGAGACTCTGATATCGTTTTCAAGAAACAGCAAAGTCTCTTAGAACATAAAACACAAGGAGCTTATAACATGTCAGATCAAGCAACGACCCTTAGGATTAAGCCCCTGGGCGATAGAATTTTAGTGAAAAGAGAGGAAGAAGATTCTACAGCGCGCGGCGGCATCATTTTACCTGATACGGCAAAGAAAAAACAAGATCGAGCAGAAGTACTCGCCCTAGGCACAGGAAAACGAGATAAAGACGGTAACACCCTACCTTTCGAGGTTGCAGTAGGTGATACTGTTTTAATGGATAAATACGCGGGACAAGAACTTACCATCGATGGTGAGGAGTACGTCATTGTTCAGGAAAGCGAAGTTATGGCAGTTCTGAAGTAAGATAAATCATTATTTATAGATTGCAAAAAGTTAAGGAGCACAAAAACAATGGCAGCAAAAAATATTAAATATAACGAAGACGCCAGAAAGAAAATCCATAAAGGGGTTAAAACTCTTGCAGAAGCTGTAAAGGTAACCTTGGGTCCTAAAGGACGTCATGTGGTTATCGATAAAAGCTTCGGTTCTCCTCAAGTCACAAAAGACGGTGTAACTGTCGCCAAAGAAATCGAGCTCGAAGATAAACATGAGAATATGGGAGCTCAAATGGTTAAAGAAGTTGCCAGCAAAACTGCAGATAAGGCTGGTGACGGAACTACAACAGCCACTGTTCTTGCTGAAGCTATCTACAGCGAAGGATTGAGAAACGTAACTGCGGGCGCCAATCCTATGGATCTCAAGAGAGGAATCGATAAGGCAGTGAAAGTCGTTGTCGATGAAATCAAAAAAATTAGTAAACCTGTACAGCACCACAAAGAAATAGCTCAAGTAGCGACTATTTCTGCAAATAATGATTCTGAAATCGGTAATCTTATCGCTGAAGCCATGGAAAAAGTTGGCAAAAACGGCTCTATTACTGTTGAAGAAGCTAAAGGTTTCGAAACTGTTCTCGACGTTGTTGAAGGTATGAATTTCAACCGTGGATATTTATCTAGCTACTTCTCTACAAATCCCGAAACACAAGAATGTGTTTTAGAAGAAGCTCTTGTGCTTATTTATGACAAAAAAATTTCCGGAATTAAGGATTTCCTACCAGTTTTACAACAAGTAGCAGAATCTGGACGTCCCCTACTGATCATCGCTGAAGATATCGAAGGCGAAGCGTTAGCTACTTTAGTAGTGAATAGGCTACGTGCTGGATTCAGAGTTTGCGCAGTAAAAGCTCCTGGATTCGGTGATAGAAGAAAAGCGATGTTAGAGGATATTGCAATCTTAACCGGCGGTCAACTTATCAGCGAAGAACTGGGCATGAAGCTAGAGAACACCACTTTAGCTATGCTAGGGAAAGCTAAAAAAGTGATAGTTTCTAAAGAAGATACAACAATTGTTGAAGGTCTTGGAAGTAAAGAAGATATTGAATCTCGATGCGAAAGCATTAAAAAACAAATCGAAGACAGTACTTCTGATTACGATAAAGAAAAGCTCCAAGAACGGTTAGCTAAACTTTCCGGAGGCGTAGCTGTAATCCGTGTAGGTGCTGCTACAGAAATCGAAATGAAAGAGAAAAAAGACAGAGTAGATGATGCTCAACACGCAACTCTTGCTGCAGTTGAAGAAGGTATTCTACCTGGCGGTGGTACAGCTTTAGTTCGCTGTATCCCTACTTTAGAAGCTTTCATTCCTATTCTTACAAACGAAGATGAGCAAATCGGAGCACGTATTGTTCTTAAAGCGCTATCAGCTCCTTTGAAGCAAATTGCAGCAAACGCTGGTAAAGAAGGTGCTATCATCTGTCAACAAGTGCTTTCTCGTTCTTCTAGCGAAGGCTATGATGCTTTACGTGATGCTTATACAGATATGATCGAAGCAGGAATTCTAGATCCAACCAAAGTTACGCGTTGTGCGTTAGAAAGCGCGGCTTCTGTAGCTGGACTTCTATTAACAACAGAAGCTTTAATTGCAGATATTCCTGAAGATAAATCTTCTTCTGCTCCCGCAATGCCAGGCGCAGGAATGGATTATTAATTCTTAATTTAGAGAACGTTTTCTCTATCATTATAAGGTCTCCATTCATCTATCTTGAGAAGAAGGGAGGCCTTTTTTATTTTCTAATATTTCTTTATTCATCTATGTTAGAAACTACGATAAGTAATATTCTCATCATGCATGTTTAAACTTTTAAAAAATTTATTTTTATTAGCATTTTGCATTATCGCTTACTTTTGGGTTCGTAAAGAAAGCATTGTTGAGCATTGGTTATCTGCGAAATTACATACTCAAGTAACTGTCGGAAGAGTATCTCCTAGAACCTCGGGAATGAAAATCCGTTATCTATGTATTCATAATCCTATGCCTTCGGAGCGTTTTCCCTATGCCATGGAAATTGAATATATAAACTTGCGTTTTTCGCTCATTTCTATGTTTTTATCTAAGAAAATAGAGATTTCTGATTTTCTTGTTCACGGAGCAAATTTCACTATACTCCCTTACGACAATCAATCATCGAAAACGAATTGGTCGTTGTTATGGAAAAATTTCACTCCACAAAATCAAGAAACTCTCGGACTTTCTTCATTTCAATCTTCTTCATCAAGATTGGACGACGTCCCTGTATTAATTAAACGTTGTCTATTTGTGAACACTCGTATTCACGGAATAAAATCGAATAATAAAGAAATCCCTTATCTTGCTGTGCCATCTTTGGAATATCATAGCAATATAAGCAAACAAAATTCCTTACCCAATCTTGCTACAGCACTTACATCTATTCTCTACTTAGCGGTAGAGGAAAGTTTGTATCACGTAAATATCCCTGGTGATATTGTTAAGGCCCTATCTAAGCAATCCCATACCTATTTCAGTTCTGCATACCCTATTTTGATAGAAAATGAAGAGCCCGAAACCACAATCACGCCAAAAAAATCCAGAGATGAAATCGTAGGATTTGTTAGAGAGCTCTTTTTTCATTAAAAAGAGCAAAGGATAAAATTCTTAGCCTTTTCCTATTATGCCTTTTCAACTCACGTTAACGACAACTTCGAATCAAGAACATATTTATACAGAAAACCTATTGACTTTTTTGCTATTTCACTTAGAATTGTCTTCTTTGGATATTCCGGAGTAGCTCAGCGGTAGAGCAGTGGACTGTTAATCCATTGGTCGTTGGTTCGAACCCATCCTCCGGAGTTCTCTTTATTAGGTTTGTATGGCATAGAAGGAAATATAATCTATGACCAAACTTGTTTCACAAGAAACAATCATAAAAAATCAGACCCAAACTAGTTTTCCTCTTTGTTATAACCGATCTATTTCTTCTTCTGCTCTAGGGGTCTTTATCAGTATATCTGCTATTTTGGCTACAGCAGCTGTATTCACCTGTTTAAGCTTAGCGTGTTCACCAGAAATACTTATTATCATAACTGCATTAATCACAGGGGTTCTTGTCATTCTCTGTTTTTTACAAATTGTTTTTCATATCCATGACAAGAAGCAGAAAATAATAAAATATCCATCTCACCTACAACCCCTACCGATAGTATCCACAAAAATTCCAGCTCCTCCACAACTTCCTGAAGCTATTTTTAGAGAGTTAAAACAAAAGATATCTTCAGGATCTGAACAAGCAGCAATAGAGAATCTCATACACGTCAATCAAGAGGATTTCTTCCCTGACAAGGATGCTTGGATGAAGATTTTTCTAAAAGATCCGCAATTTTTATTACAAAGCATACTAGCTTCATGGAGAACTTGCCAAATAGATGGTGAAGAGGTCACTCTTTCTAGAAATTACATAGGATTTAATATCATCCTTACAACTCGTGATTTTGCAAAACTTGAAGCAGAATCTGTTATCAATGAACAACCAAAACGCTGTTACATACATCAGGTTCTTCAAAAGAGTTTAGCCCGAAATATAGAGGGCCAGGTCATAAGAACGACACTGGGAAATCTAAATTACGTAATTCCTATTCTTCCAGACTCTTTAACACCTGATGAAAATACGGCTGTAGAAAGTAAAGAAGGTATCGACGAGACCCTTTATAAAATCTTCAAAAGTTTCTTCACGAAGTATTATGTAGCATTAAATGCTAGCGTTTCTAAAGAAAAAATTATTAATCTACAACTACTCAGATCAGGATATCTTGATATCAGAGTACGTCAAATGGAAATTTTTGCGCTATTTTGTGCTATTGAACAAATGCGCTTCACACGAACACCTGGAATACCAAATCTACGGAGAAATACAGTTGAGTCGCAACAATTACCAGTATCCAGACCGATACTACAGCCAACGCCTATCCCTGCATGTGAATCCCATCCTACTGCACCCATAGCAAGCGCTTATGAGTCCCCTTATAGTCAGCTAAGAACATTCGTACCCAAAAATACACAATCTCCCTACAGCCAACTTCGACCAGGAGCACCTAGAGAGACAATCTCCACACCTCAATTTGATGAAATCCAAACTTTCTTAGTTCAGGAGAGACCTCAACAAGACATTCCAACAGATGTAAGCCAAACGTCCGTCTATATTTTATCTCCAGAAGATTATTGGAAGATATTCGTAGAGAAAGATACGACATCATTACCACGAGAATGTTCTCCATACGGACTTCTTTCTCATCCCCAAGGAAATCATGGAGATTCAATGCGGAATCTAAATCAAGCACGTTTTATGGAAACAGAAAATCTAGTGATTACCAACTTAACTGAAGTTGAAATTCAAAATCTTAGTTATCTCTCTAGACCAACGGATTCTGAATAATTTTTATAATAGCACTCATTAAATTGTATAATCATACACCATAGACGTTGTATGAAGTAAACGTGATAAAAGAGATACGCGATATTGATTCAAAGCTGTGGCGTTTGTTAAAATCTCACGAGCTCCAACAACGTTATCCTCTGACATCTGACAATGTTCGGGAAGATACTCTATATGCAATCCAGAAAGAATGACTAAACCTTTGTCTAAGCGTCGAGAAATAATTGCAGCAGGCTGTTCAGGAAGATCCTCATAACGAGCTTCTACACAAATCCCCCCACAGGTATCTGCATATTCAAAATACGGACCACCGTTAAATAAAGCCCAACCACTCGTATTTAAATTAGAAAAAAATAGTGGTGCAGCACGTACACCTATTGGACTTGTATAAGAGAATAACGAACCGTAAGCGGGACCTACAGCACGACCAGGGAAAAAACCCAATCCTCGATCAGCAACATAAAGAGCGCCATCGGGCTCATTAAAACTTAAGCTTTTACATGCAAAATAAGCTCCCGCACAAATACCTAAATAATTCCCGCCCTCACGAACATAATTATCTATTCTTGCAGTACCTAAACCTTGCAAAACTTTGTGATAGGGACGATCAGCACCTCCGGGGATAATCAGTAGACGCGCTGTAAATTCCCATAAAGGATCGTAAAGAAGAAAATTCCCATCTACGCGACATATTTCTAGGTTTTCCTCAGAGGGAAGACTATTTTTTAACCAGCGGATCAGATGACGCAAATAATAAGGAGAGACGCCTTCGTCAGAGTAAATAAGTACTTTGGTTCTCATAGAAAATAAACCGAGGATTAATACTTGGATTAGAATCACCCAAGTATTATAAAGTGTTCAATCCATTAAAAATGTTGTTTATGGTAAAATATTTCTTTTATTGCTTATAAAACCATTTTATTCTTTCAAAGGCAGATATGTTTGTTAACGATGCTCAAACAAAACAATCCCATAGCGTTCCTGTAGGACTATTTCATAGCCTATTGGCCTGTCTCTATTGGGGAATAGTCTTCGTCATTCCTAATTTGTTAGAATCTTTTCAAGAACTTGATATTGTCTTAACCCGTTATACCATTTTCGGGATTTTTTCTCTGTTCCCTATTCTATGGAAAAGACAAAATATCTTTAAAAACATCTCTTTGCATGTTTGGGGTCAAAGCTTCCTCTGGGCCTTTCTTGTAAATATGGTCTACTATTTTGGCATTGCTTTGGCAATTCGTTACGTAGGGGCCGCTATAACTATTATTATCGCTGGATTAGCTCCCATAGCTGTTCTATTTCATTCAAATGTAAAGAAAAAAGAGCTTTCCTATACCCTACTCTCTGGAATTAGCTGCGTGATTTTCTTGGGGGTCGTGCTAACAAATCTCTCGGAATTTCATTCAACAACAACAGTAAACCCTCTAGAGTATTTTATAGGGCTTTCTTGTGTAATCATATCTACGGGTATTTGGGTTGCTTATATTATCTGTAACTACGATTTTTTGTTAAAAAATCCTAATATTTCTCCAGATTTATGGTGTGGGATGCTCGGAGTAGCTTCGTTAGCTATTTGTCTCCCCTTGATTATTATTTGTGATTGTCTAGGTATCACACACGTTGCTCATAATTTTATAGCGCATACCCCAACATCAGAACGGCTACTCTTTATTCTTCTATGCTCTGCTATGGGAATATTCTCCTCATCGCGAGCCATCACGTCATGGAATAAGGCTAGCTTACATTTATCCCCTGCTCTTTTAGGAGCCATGTTAATCTTTGAGCCTATTTTTGGGTTAATTTTATCCTATCTTTATGAAAAGACCCTGCCCACCTTACAAGAAGGTATTGGGATTTTCTTAATGTTGGGAGGTAGTCTCATTTGTTTGATTCTTTTCGGAAGAAAGGCGAATCAAAAGGAACCAGAGGAATCCAAGATTCTTCCTTCTGCAGATTAGCACACAAAATTTCTCATGATGAATTTATAAAACTTGTTTTTAAGAATCCATGAGCGATTTTCACTTCAGGATGAAAAGTACATCTTTAAAAATACTCATCGAATAAAAAATTTATCTTCAGCTAAACTCACCTTACTATCTCAATCAACGAAACTTGATAAAGATCAAATCAAAATCTCGCGTTTCAAAATACAGAGCGCAATGTATAACGCGAATATCTTGGTGAGAAAAAGAAACCACGTAAGTGTTCTTATGGACACATTGGAAATACTAGTGTATAGGTATCTTTCGTTGTTACATTTAAGCACTAGAGAATTTTTCAGTCTCCAATAGATAAAAAGTATTGGAGAAGGGTAATTCGCGTGCCTTAGGAGGCAAGCAACTTGAAAAAGGTTATACTCTCAAATCCTCTAAGCTATAGCTGTGGAAATATGTCAGTTAATTCTCCTATGACACTCGTTCCCCTAAATTAGATTTAAGAATTCTATGGAAAAAATTTCCGGAAAATTAAAAAGCGTACTTTTTGAAGATCACGATTCAAAAGAAACCGCTGCGCACATGAGAATACCCTATAAGGGTACGATCATCGTTATCAAAGGTCAGTTTCCTGATTCTTTTCTACAAATCGGTATGCAGCTATACCTGTATGGAAAATGGTCAGAAAATTCAAATTTAGGAAAATACTTCCAAGTATACAGTTACGATTCTTTGGAAATGGGCGATAACCGTGGAATAGTCAATTATCTTACCTCTAAGCTTGTCAAAGGTATCGGACCGAAAATCACTGAGAAGATTATTGAAAAATTCCAAAATGAGACTGCTGATATTCTTGATAATCAACCGGAAAGATTAATTGAAATTCCAGGAATTAGCCAAACCCGCTGTGATAGTTTATGCTCACAACTTCGCGAACAAAAAGATCTGAGAACTACTCTTCTTTTCTTACAACAATATAATATCGCTATCCACTATGGCGTAAGAATTTATAAAAAATATAAAGAGCATTCCATAGAGAAAATCTGTGAAGATCCCTTCCTACTCGCTAGAGAAATGGAGGGTATTGGGTTTAAAACAGCTGATTTGATCGCCACACGCTTAGGAGTACCCTTAAACTCACAAAGTAGATTATTTGCGGGAATACAGCATTCTCTAGAAGAACTCCAAGAAGATGGCCATACTTGTTATCCCCTACAGGGGCTTGCTCAAGCTGTAGAGAAACTCCTAAATCAGGATATTCCTGAAAAAATTATACAAACTGAAGAGATCATCTCTCAAATATATAGCATGCAAGAGAAAAATCTTTTGCATATTCAAGAGTTAGAAACCATACCTCACGTCTGGGTAAAGCATATTTACTTAGCAGAAAAGACTGTGGTTTCTGATTTAAAACGGATCTTATTTTCCTCCAGGAAAATTCGTCCTATAGATGGGAATAAAGCCATTCAATGGGTTGAAGACAATCTAAGCCTTCACTTAGAGCAAAATCAAAGGGAAGCGGTTCGTGCATGTTTTTTAGAAAAGATTCATATCATTACCGGAGGACCTGGAACAGGAAAAAGCACCATCACAAAGGCTATCCTGAAGATATTTGAGCAGGTTACCTATAAAATCATTCTAGCAGCCCCTACGGGGAAAGCAGCAAAGCGTATGACAGAAATTACTGGAAAGCATTCGGTGACTATTCATGCCCTACTACAATATGATTTTAAGACACGTTCATTTCGTAAGAATTATGAAAATCCCATAGATTGCGATCTAATCATAGTCGATGAATCTGGAATGATGGATACATATCTCCTCTACCATTTTCTAAAAGCACTTCCTGACCATGTGATTGTTATCTTGATCGGAGATGTGCATCAGCTACCTAGTATTGGCCCTGGAAATATCTTAAAAGATATTATCAATTCTAAAAAAATCACAGTAACCAAACTGAATAAGATTTTTCGCCAAGTGCATGACTCAAACATCATTATCAATGCTCATAAAGTCAATGAAGGTGAATTCCCTATACTTTATTCTGAATCGGGACGTAAGGATTTCTTATTCTTTCAAAAGGAAGATCCCCAGGAGGCCATGGACCATATTGTCCACCTAGTCACACAGTTTATCCCTAAGAAATACCATATTTATCCTAAAGATATTCAGATTCTTGCCCCGATGAAAAAAGGTATCTTAGGAATTCATAATCTCAATAAAGTACTAAAATCTGCTTTAAATCCTAAACAAGCAACTCTCCACGGCAAGTTTCAATCCTATGCTATTGGAGATAAAGTTATGCAAATCCGCAATAACTACAATAAAGAAGTATTCAATGGAGACATTGGCTATATCTCCATGATCAACTTTGAAAATAAACGTGTTATAGTAAATATGGAAGGAAAATACGTTGTATATTCCTTCTCAGAACTTGACGATCTTGTTTTAGCCTATGCCACTTCGGTACATAAATATCAGGGAAGTGAAAGTCCCTGTATTGTCCTTCCTTTACATACATCTCATTTCATGATGCTCTATAGGAATCTTCTCTACACAGCAATTACAAGGGGAAAACAGCTTGTCATTCTAGTAGGCACAAAAAAAGCAATTGCTATAGCCACAAGAAATGATAAGGCACAACATCGCTGCACAGGACTTGTGCAAGCTCTTGAACAACTTACACAACCCGAACAAGAAACTTTCTCATTTTCATGAGATAAATAAGAAACTAATCTACGATTGTAAATAATAGCTGCGGTGTTGTTAAAAAGAAAACCTCATCAGAGAACTCTAAAAACTCTGCATCCCAAAGGCTTGCCACACGATCTTTATTCTGATTTTCAAGATCTAGAGATTTTGGAGAAAGCATATTCCATATCTCCCAAGCTGTCCCCGGAAGAATAGGATATGCAATCAATGCTAACAATTTCTGACAATAACACGCACAAAAAAGTATAGCTTCTACACGATGCGATACCCCTTCTTTAAGAAGCTTCCACGGTGCCTGATCATTAAAGTACACATTTCCTAACGCTGCCAACTCCATAATTGCTGAGCAGGCCTTACGCAAGCTATACTTACTATAATGTGCCCGAGCTTCCTGAACAATTCTTTGTGCATCATCCAAAAACTGTCTATCTTTGTCTTCTAACATATCTTTAGGATATGCTAGTTCTCTAAATCCATTTTTTTCTGCAAAAGCAAGCACACGATTAATAAAATTCCCAAACTTACCGACAAGCTCTGAATTACATCGTGTCTTAAAATCTATGAAAGTAAATTCACTATCAGAAGTTTCTGGAGCTGTGGCAGCTAACACATAACGCAATTTATCAAGGGAATACGTATCCAAGAAGGCATCCATATCTACATAATTCCCTTCGGATTTACTGAATTGATAACCCTCGAGAAGATAAAACTCTGAAGATATTAAAGCGTCTACCTTCTTATAAGGAAGGCTTTGACCTAATTCCATAGCTGGAAATATTGCCGAATGAAAAGGGATATTGTCCTTACCTATAAATTGTACGTAATCTGTAGATTCTTCTAACCAAAAGTCTCTCCATGCATCAGGATTATTCACAGACGCTGCCCAATCCATAGTTGCGCTGATATAACCAATAGGAGCGTCAAACCACACATAAAATACCTTGTTTGGGAAGTCAGGAACAGGAATCCCCCAAGATAAATCTCTAGTAATGGCACGTGGACGTAAGTTCTTAATATAATCTACAACAAACTTACGAATATGCTCAGGTAAATATACTTTTTCTATAAACGTTAATAAAGGCTCAACCATACGTTCTAAATGAAAATACGCATGCTCAGTCTCTTTAAGAACTAGTTGAGATCCTGATAATTTAGATCGTGGATTAATTAGATCGGTAGCTTCGTAATCGGCACCACATTTTTGACATTCATCACCACGTGCGCCATCAAATCCACATTTTGGACACGCACCTTCTACATAACGATCAGCAAGAAAACGATTTTCATCTTCAGAATATAGCTGGAGTGAAGTCTCATTTTCTACTAAGCCTTTTGATTTTAGCTGTAGATAAAAATCTTCAACAAGAGCTTTGTGAAAAGGATTCGTTGTACGTGAGAAAAAATCTAGGGAAATCCCTAATTTATTGAAAGTATCCTTATGTATCTTATGATACATATTCACATACTCTTGATATCCCAAACCTGCGCGTTCGGCATTTAATGTGATTGCAATTCCATATTCATCAGAACCACAAATATAGAGAACATTATCTCCTAATAATCTACGGAATCTAGCATAGACATCCGCAGGCAAATAGGCTCCAGCTATATGTCCAAAATGTAGAGGTCCGTTCGCATAAGGTAATGCCGAAGTAATTAAAACGCGCGCGGGCATTATTTCACATCACTCCATGAATAAGCTGAAGGATCTTTTCTTCTTCCTGATGTGGTTCCTTCTCTTCTTCTCTCAGTAATTGGAGCAGTGGTATTTTCCACATCTTCTTCTGTAAAATCTGCTTGTACACCGTCCCTTTCCAGCAAAACCAATGCCTCAATGGCTGCATTAGAAGAACGTACGTCGCCTTTTGTTATTCTAATTTTTGCCTGCTTAATTGCGTAATTAACTAAACTAAACGGGCTTTCAAACAATTGGTTTAACTTTTCATTTGTTAAACGATCTTTGTTGCTCATAATACGTTCCTATGTTCTTCTGCTATAAAAATACTCTTCAAAATCTCGTAAGATTTTTCCAAATCATCATTGATAATGACGTATTCAAATTGGTTCGATGCAGCTTGTTCAACGAGACTGTGCTGCAACCGTTCTTGTCTCTGAGAATCTTGTTCAGACCCTCTATGTTTTAAACGCCTCTCTAGTTCTTCCTGAGAAGGCGCGGAAATAAAAACAGTGACTGTAGGGATCCTATTTTTCAAAGACAAAGCACCTTTTACATCAATCACTGCAACCGCATGTTTCCCCGACTTCCAAATTTCATCAATTTCTAAACGACTGGTCCCGTAATATTCTCCAAAAAGTGAAACCCACTCTAAAAAATCATTACTATCTAACCTTCGTTTAAACTCTTCTTGGGAAACAAACCGATAATCCACACCAGGAACTTCTTCAGGACGAGGAGATCGTGTTGTTAGGGATAAAGTTTTTTGAAAAGAATTGGGAAATTCTTGCGCTAACATACGCACTAGTGTAGTTTTTCCGGCTCCTGCAGGAGCACTAATAGTAAATAGTTTCGGTGCACACAAAGGTTGATCAGGAGAAAAAGGAACACGAACTTTATTTTTCATAAAATATTAGAATACCTGCCTTATGGGAGCAAAACTCTTTCTATGACAATCACAAGGACCAAAAGCCTTCAATGCTGCTAAATGCGCGGCTGTTCCATAACCTTTATGCTTATCAAAACCGTAATCAGGATAGCATTGATGAAGCTTTCGCATTAAGTCATCTCTATACTCTTTAGCTATTATCGATGCTGCAGCTATGGATACGGATTTTGAATCTCCTTTGATAATCTTCTTACAAGGAATTTTATGAGGTAAATGTAGACCGTCTATTAAAAGAAAATCAGGATGAACAGACAGACTTGCTATTGCTTTCACCATAGCCTCCTTGGTTGCTTCAAGAATATTGATCTCATCTATTCTTTCTACAGAGACAACTCCGATTCCATAATATACATCTGGATCATTCAATAGAATATCGCGAATTTTGATTCTTTCCTTAGGAGTTAACTTTTTACTGTCATTCACTCCAGCAAATATCTTACCTCGAGGAAGAATACAAGCTCCTGCAACTACAGGCCCCGCTAGAGGGCCTCTTCCGACCTCATCCACTCCAGCTATGATAGAGAAACCCTCATCAAAAACTTCTTTTTCAAAGATGGTTTTTGATAAAAATAACTGTTCTTCATCAATAGCTAGTGTCTTCATAGATCGGTATATCTTGAGTAAAATCAGAAATCAGCTAAATTCAATAAATATAACTAACTATTTCTTAGCGGCTCTAGGGCCAATATATTCTTTAACTTTAGCGGCCTTACCAGTCTTACCTTTTAAGTAGTATAGACGAGCTCGAGAAACTTTACCGCGTTTTACTACTTCAATACTTACGATCTTAGGACTATGAAGCAAGAAACTCTTTTCCATACCTTCGCCATAAGCAACGCGATGCAAAGCAACTGTTTCTCCTGCTCCTCCGCCTCTACGGGCCATCACTGTCCCTTGGAATACCTGTGTACGTTCTTTACCGCCGTCTACAATTTTTGTAGCTACACGAATTGTATCACCAACACGAAAATCTGTAAGAGCTTCCGTTCGAAGTTGTTCGTCTTGCAATTCCTTAATTAAGTTCCCCATATACTTCACCTAAATTCTCTATTTCTATTTTGCCTTTTTGTAAGAGACCGTCCACTGATGTCCGTCAAAATCACGCACTACTCTCACCGCTCCACGACCGTCAGCTTGTTCTAGAGTCCCTCCAAGCATCTTCCATCGTCCTAAAAAATTAAAAAAATCGTCTTCACAATCCAATCGAAGCGACAAAATGGCTATATTTTTATTTTCTAACCCTACTTCTTGCAAATGTAGAACCGTTTGCGTCTTTCCCGGGATTTGTAGTTTATCATTGCTAGGTTGATTTAATCTAAACATCTTAGAATAAAACTTGCGAGATCGTTGTATATCTGCAACCTCTAAAACTACAGCACTCTCCCCTTCTAATGTGTACTGTTTCGGATCTTCTTCCTGTGGGAAAATTTCCTTGTTCTCTCGATCATAAAGATAACGCACATATAAATCAGGGCGCCTTTCTCGGGTTCTATCTAAACTTACTTGCTTTCTCCATCGAGCAATTGCTTGATGATCTCCTTGAAGAAGCACTTCAGGAACCTCTTTACCTTCAAATACTCGAGGACGTGTATATTGAGGTCCCTCTAATAACCCATTTTCTAAAGAATCCTTTTCCGCACTTTCCTGGTTTCCCAAAACACCAGGGATAAAACGAGATAAAGCATCGATTACGACTAAAGCGGCAACTCCACCATTAGTTAAAACATAATCTCCGATACTTATCTCCTCATCCACTTCGCTTTCTAAAGCTCTTTCGTCAATTCCCTCATAGTGCCCACATAAGAATATCAAATGAGAACACTTGGCCAATTCTCGGCTCTTTTGCGCTGTCAAAAGCATTCCTTGAGGAGAAAGATGTATTACCTTGGTATCACTTCTTTTAATATGCCGTATTGCCTGCACTACAGGCTCTGCCATAAGAAGCATCCCATCATTATTAAATGGGGCATCATCTACTTGCTTCCACTTTCCTAATCCAAAATCTCGTATATCTCTGGATTCAATTTTCAACAGCCCGTTCTTAATAGCCCTGCCCAAAATACTCGAACGTAAGGGACTATCAAAATAGTCTGGGAATAAAGAAAGTATCTCGATCTCCATCCCACAACCCTAAAAACTATTTCGCAACAGCTTTTACAGCTTCTGCTCTTTTTGAAGCGCGACGTTGACGATAAGCACGACGTTTTTGACATACAGCAGCTTTACGAGCAGTTTGTTTAGCCATCAATTCACTATAAACTCCAGGAGCGCCTTGTTTAATCAAAACAGCGGCTTTTTCTGTAAGTTCAGCACCTTGATTTAACCAATGGAAAATTCTATCACTTTTCAATTGATAGTTAACTGCACTGTGAGGATCGTACCAACCTAATAATTCTATGTATCTACCATCACGAGGAGACTCAACATCAACAAGTACTAATCTATAGACTACATGATTTCTTCGTCCTTGTTGTCGTAAACGAATTTTTAACGCCACAGGTTTCCTCCAGACATTTTCTTTTTCATTTGTTCTACTCTCTCTTTACTCATATTTTTAAAAAACTTTTTAGATTGTGCCATACGCTTGCGAAACTGGTTTACATCACCTAAAGTCAATCCACAACCGGCAGCTATTCTTTTCATGCGACTCATGTCTAGCTCAACTCCCTCTTTTCTTTCTTCGGGAGTCATAGAAAGAATAATCGCTTCTGTTTTTTTCATATGCTCTTCAGAATCCGCTATATCTTTATCGCTAGGTTTAGCACCGCCAAAACTCGGCATCATCCCCATAAGTTTTCTAAGTGGACCCATACGTCGAAATGCCTTCATCTGTTTATAATAATCTTCATAAGTGAAGGTCGACTCTATTAATTTTTTCCCAAGCTCTTCGTCCTCTTCTTCAGAAATACATTCACGCATTTTTTGGACAAAATGCACGGTGTCTCCCATACCTAAAATGCGATCCGCCATAGATTCTGCATTAAAAAGTCGAAGATCTTGTATTTTCTCACCACAGCCTTCAAATTTTATTGGTTTTCCCAATAAACTTTTCATCGACAATACAGCTCCGGCTCGAGCATCCCCATCTGTCATGGAGATAATCACTCCTGTGAGATCTAAATAATCATCAAACGCTTTAGCTGTGGCAACAGCGTCCTGTCCCATAGCCAAATTCATAACAAATAGCCGTTCACATGATTTGGAGATTTTTTGTATGGAAACCAATTCTTCCATCAACACTTCATCCACATGCAATCGGCCTGCTGTGTCAATCAAAATAAGATCATGACCATGCTGTTTTGCATAGTCTAAAGCCTGGGAAACTACTTTCACAGGATCCTGACCTTCGCTATTATACAGTTCAGCTTGGGTTTTTGAAATCAAGTTTCTTAACTGATCTATTGCTGCAAAGCGTTTTAAATCGCAGGGAACAACTAACACCTTCTTTGCCTTGCGTTCCTCTAGAACATAGGCAGCAAGTTTAGCACATGTCGTAGTTTTTCCCGTTCCTTGTAAACCGCAAAGTAAAATCACCCCAGGATTTCCTGAAGTAATTAAATCGGCCTTACCGCCAAGCAATTCTGTTAATTCTTCGTGCAAATATCGTATAAACTGCTGTCCAGGGGAAACATGCTTCCATACTTCCTCTCCAAGAATTTTTTCCTTGACCTTAGCAATAAAACTTTTAACGACATGATAATTCACATCAGCATCTAGTAGGGCTAAGCGGACTTCCCGGATCGCTTCAGAGATATTTTCTTCAGTAATTCTACGAGAAGAAATCAACGAAGAAAAAATTGAGGATAGTTTTTGCGATAAAGAACTGATCATCTACTCAGCAAAAATCAAGAATAATCTCATGAGGATACAGTATCGCTTGCATGATTTTCAAGAAAAAAAAACCTATCGTATCCCGAGAGATCTTGATGTATGCTCCCCAAGATACCATGATTTGCAAAAATTTTTTTTACTGCGATCCCTTGCTTATAGCCAATTTCCAGCCAACCGACACCTCTAGGGAACAAAATACTATTCAGCTCATCAGCAATTCGTTCATAAAATTCTAATCCAGAATTGCCTCCAGCCAAAGCTTTCCACGGTTCATGACAACGAACCTCGGGATCCGCACGTAAGATCTCATCAAAAGAAAGATAGGGGGGATTACAAACAAAAGCATCTCCAGGACAAGAATATGGAGAAAATAGGTCTCCCTTAAAGATTTCAACATTTAAATTATTTTTAAATGCATTTGCCTTAGCCACAGCGACTGCTTTTGGGCAAATATCTGAAAGAATAACTTTAATATCGGGGCAATATTTTTTTATAGACAATCCCAAACACCCACTTCCACAGCAAACATCATAAAATGTTTGAATATGGGGATGTTGGCTTAGATATTTTACAATCTGTTCAGCCAATAATTCTGTTTCCATTCTAGGAATAAGGATGCGAGAATCCACTTCCAGATGCAGGCCTAAAAAATTCACACTACCATGAATATAGGCTGTTGGATAACGCCTGGCTCTTTTTTGAATGCGGTCCCAATAAATTGGAATGAGACCCTCATCTAATAAAATAGTGGCTAATTGCGTCCTAGAACTGATTCCAAGAAAATCCATTAAAATATCGGCAGCCTCTCTATCAGGGAAAGCTACACCTCGATATTTTAAATATGCAGAAGCCTCCCTAAGAAGTATCTTCGTTTCCATGTTGCAAGAGCTGATGATAAGCATGACTAACTAAAGCTGAAGTGATAGCATCTAAATCCCCTTCCATAACTTTATCTAAATTATAAAGAGTAAGACCTATCCTATGATCAGTCACGCGATTTTGTGAAAAATTATACGTGCGAATTCTTTCCGAACGATCTCCACTACCTACTTGAGCTGAGCGCATAGCGGAAGCTTCTTTATGACGTCGCTGCATTTCTGCATCACGTATTCTCGCCTTTAAAATACGCATAGCCTTGGCTTTATTCTTATGCTGACTACGCTCGTCTTGACAAGTAACAACAACACCTGTGGGCATATGAGTAATTCGAACTGCAGAGTCGGTAACGTTTACGTGCTGACCTCCAGCTCCAGAAGCTCTAAAGGTATCTATTTTTAAGTCTTTCTCATCAATAAAGACTTCTTCATCATCTTCTGCCGGTTCTGGCAATACAGCAACAGTAATTGCAGAAGTATGCACACGACCTTGTGTTTCAGTCTCAGGAACTCTTTGCACGCGATGCGTTCCGGCTTCATACTGTAGCAAACGTTTTACGCCTGTTCCAGATATACCCATTACATATTCTTTATATCCCCCAATATCAGACTCAGAAGAAGAAAGGACTTCATATTTCCAATCTTTTAAGGATGCATACAAATGATACATACGGACACAGTCTCCTACGAAAAGAGCTGCTTCATCTCCACCAGTACCTGCACGTAATTCCATAATAACATTTAAATCATCATCTGGATCTGGTGGGACTAGTAGATTCTCTAAAACTTTATACAGTTTATCAATTTCAGCTTTTCCTGATTGAATGCCTTCTTCTAGCATGGCGATCATTTCAGGATCTTTTTCTTGAGCTAATGCTTCTCTATCATCATTGAGAACTTTTTCGTGACCTAAAACCTTATCATATACATTCTTTAATTCAGAAAGACGTGCGTGCTCCTTACTCAAGCTACCATACTCTTTAGGATTTTCAAAAATTTCCGGATTAGAGATTTTAACTTCCACTTCCTCTAGGCGTTTCAAATACTCCAGAATCTTTTTTTCCATGAATTACTTCTCAATCAAGAGTTCCTGACATACTTCTCGAGTTGCATATCGAGGAGCGTTTAAATTAACTTTTCAAAGTCTTTACCCATTGAAGTCATACAAGTTTCTTACTTCAATATCACAATTATTGAAAATTAAAGAACAGGTTAACGCTCTGTAGGGTATAGAGAACATTATTACCGCAAGAAGATTTTCAATCACTTTGTGGTCAACATTATGAGTCAATGTTTTATCATATCTTGTCAATATGAGTCACTGCAAACGAAAAAAACATTTCAATAACCATGTGCAGACAAACATATACTATATACTAAAAGTATATGAATACTTCCGAATGAAACATTAAACAAAAAAACACGCTTCAACACCTCCTAAAACAAGGAGAATGATAACGTGTTTATGCAAAAAAATTAGAACTTAATAGATAAGACTATTTCTTTTTCTTTATGGGAGCTTTTTTCTTGGCTTTAGCAACAGGCTCTTCTTCTACAGAAACTTGAGCAGGCTGTGCAGGCTTTGCACTGCTGTAACGTTTTAAGAACTTATCTACCCGGCCTTCAGCATCCACCAATTTCTTACTTCCTGTGAAGAAAGGGTGTGAAGAAGAGGACACACTGACATAGCATACAGGATACTCTTGTCCTTCATAAACTTCCGTCTTATCGCTCTGATATGTAGATCCGCAAACAAACTTATATCCTGTAGAAGAATCTACAAATAAAACTTTGTTATATTCGGGATGAGTGTTCTTTTTCATATTGACAACTCCAAAATCACCATCTTATGGTATGTGGGAAACAACATCATGAAATACTAAAGGAAAAGTGTACAGAAATACCTTATGAAAAAGCAAGAAAAAATACGCTTATCACCTCTGTTTCAAAGACTTTTTATTTTAGCAATTTTCCTCTATCCGTTTTCTGCCTTTACTGAAACCCCTCTCTCTTTAAAACAAAATATTTTTCATGCGCGAACTGGCGACTATGCTGTTTTTAGCAAAGGAGTTCAAAGGTTTTTTTTATTTGTAAAATCCGTATCTCCTAACATTGTATGGATAGAAATGACAGAGTTTCCACATCTATCTCAGCAAGATCGAACTTTGATACAAAATACACCATGGAAAAACTTAATTAACGATTTACATTCCCCTAGAAGGGTTTTTTTAATATCCCTATCAACAAAAAATACGCATATCTTTTGTTTGAATCCAAAAACTCAGCAACTACGTCGCTTGCAATCAGAAGATCTTCCTATTTTCTCCACACTCTTACAACTTTCTTTAAATGAAGCACCAGATCATTTAATAAAAAGACAAGGCAAAAACCGCGATCCGTGGTCACCTAGGATTACTGTAGAAGGAAGTTACTCTCTTAAAACACCTGTTCAAGCTCGATGTGCAAACTGGCCTAAAGATTCATCCATCTTATCAGGAAAAAATGTACTTATGTATTTCACAGCTTGTGAAATCTCCGTGTTTCCTCTATGGACTAGTATAGAAACTCCGAAAGGCACAGTTGTTTTAAGAGCTATTGATGTGGGATACGAAGCTTCATCTCCCTATTCTTATACTCTTCCCGAGATCAAAGAATAAACCGAATGAGCAAACCTATTTCAAAGTAATTTCTAGGCATTTTTATAGATTAAGTCTTAAAAAATACGAAATTTTTAAACTTATCTAGAAAATATTTTTGATTGAAAAATCTAATACAGTAAAATAGCGGTCAAGACTTTTGTTAGATGCTCATATTTTAATTTTTAATGTTACAATTAAATAAATTATGCAGCAAAACTTCTGTCTATTTTAGGTGCGCTAAACATAGCCACAATTTCGATTAGGGGAATACCCTTCTCGAACCCTCATTTAATGAGGACATTCAAACTCAGAAAGAAATTAAGGGTTTCACTAGGCATCTTCATGAGACATCGGTATTCCTTAAATAAAAGTCGTCAAATACTGCACTCGACTTATAAGTTACTTAAAAGCAAAAAACTTTCTCAACATCCCGACTCTCAAAAAGAATTACAAACATTACTAGAACAACTCGAAGAAGCCATCCTTCAACAAGATCAGCAAACAGCCGGTCAACTTGCAGAGCAGGCTCAGAAATTCAGTAAACGCTATCCCGCTTCTTTTGCAAAGAAATCTTGGGAGCTTACTAAAGCTATTCTCTTTGCCGCTGTAGTTGCTTTCCTTATTCGTCAATTTTGGTTTGAACTTTATGAAGTTCCTACCGGGTCTATGCGTCCAACGATTTTAGAACAAGATCGGATGATTGTTTCTAAAACAACTTTCGGCCTACATTTCCCTTTTAAGAAACAACCATGGGGATTTCGTTCTGAAGCTATTACTCGTGGTGGTCTTGTAGTCTTTACTGTTGGTGATCTTCCTATTCCAAATTCCGATACAAAGTACTTCGGATTCATTCCTGGGAAAAAACGCTATATTAAACGTTGTATGGGCAAACCCGGAGACACTCTATATTTTTATGGAGGAAAAATTTACGGCATTGATAAAGACGGGGGAGTCATTCATTTCCCTAATGATTTTGGTCTCGAAAATCTCTATCACGTCCCCTACATATCTTTCGATGGCTCTGTAGAAATTAGCAATAATGACAAAACTACAGCATTATTTAAACAAATGAACCAACCTTGTGGTAAGATTTCATTACCTCAGGAAGGTCCCTACGGCAAATTTTTTCACAATGGTTCTTGGCATAATGATATCCCTAACACACTGAAAACTCCCCATACATCTCCAGTTAGTTATTCCGATCTTTTTGGTATGGGCAACTATGCTATGGTACGCATTCTTACTCATAAACAGGCCAGTCTATGTCATACTATTCCAAATCCAATAGCTCAAACTTATTTAGAAATTTGTCACACTCCAAACGTTTCTTACCCTACGCCTCATCTTCAGCACTATAACAACCAAATAATTCCTACTATACAACCTATGAAGACGCTTCTTCCCCTAAGGCAAGAGCATATTCATCTTATTAGGAATAATCTTAATACATCACGATTTGTTATTTCCGATGGCGTTGCTTACAAGTACCAACCATTTGCGAGAGGATCAGAGGATAGAGCAAAACTCTTTGCCCTACCTTTCCCAGGAGTGGATAACGGTTGTTACGAATATTCTAAGGGAGAAGCTTATAAAATAGGTTTTGGAGGTATGCGTTATAAGCTAAAACCAACCCACGCATTAATGCAACTAAATGATAGTCAGGTAATTGATCTATTTAACTGTGGTATTAATTTTAGCTCCTTCTTTATTCCAAAAAATCCCAAATATAATCCTTTACCAAGTCGCTATGCATTTTATAACCAAGGGAATCTCTATGTCATGGATTCTCCTATCTTCATTAAAAATGATCCCGCCTTGCAAAAGTTCATAGAATCTGAAAAAGCAAAACAAGAAGCTTCTTCAGAAGATCGCCCCTATATAGGTTTTATTGATAGAGGCCCTCCTCCACAAGATCTAGAACAATTCTCGACATTCATTCATAATTTTGGAATACAAATTCCTGAAGGTTATGTTTTAGTTTTAGGAGATAATTATCCTATGAGCGCTGATAGTCGTGAATTTGGCTTTGTTCCTATAGAAAATCTTTTAGGATCACCCTTATGGATTTTCTGGCCTTTGGGACATTTTGGACATTTAAAAAATGTTCCTGCTCCAACCACATTACCTGGATATTTAGTTAATAGCCTAGCTTTAGGATTCTTCGTTTATATCTTTGGACATATGTATTACCAAAGACATCGCCGTCTATTTCCAAAAAATGACAAGAAGAAATAAAGAAGACTCTCTATTTTGTAGAGAATCTTCTTTGAAGAAATTTCAGAATCTTATTTTACTCTGGGAGCTAATGTAAGAGCAATACATGTAGGATGTCCATTGATATCCCACTCTTCCCCCTCAACAGTATCTTTAAATTCGAATCGAATAGTCAACGTCTCTTCGCAAATGTAATCTTCATAATGAAGAAATGCCTTTTTAACGGCTTCTGACGTATGTATTTGCAAAAGAATACGATCAGAAACATGCAACTTATGATTACGACGCATTGTGTTAATTTTATTCACTAATTCTCTAGAAATTGCCTCAATAACCAAATCTTCAGTTAACTGACAATCAAGAACCACAGTAAATAATGAAGAACTTCGAGCAACATATCCTGGATCTGTTTCCCAAGAAATTACTACATCATCTATACCCAAAGTAATGTCTTCCAAACCCAAGTTAAGACAGATAAATTGCTGTTTTAGTAACTGCTGTATTTGTTCCTGAGAAAGAGAGCTCAGCGCTCTTTGCACGTCTTTTATCTTCTCACCAAACTTCTTACCTAGAGAACGAAAATTAGGCTTCACAGTAGTTTTTACAAAGCTGGGTGTCTCTTTATAAAATACGATATTTTTTACATTGAGTTCTTCTGCAATGAGTTGCTCAAAAGAAGTCAACTCATCTAAACGATCTTTAGGACCTATTATATAAAAATTCGCTAAGGGCTGACGTACTTTTAACTTATATTCCTTACGTAGAGAATGCCCTAGACCTACAATCTCTCGGGTGTCGCTCATCCGTTGTTCCAAATCTGGAAATACTTTAGCGAGATCTATATGAGGGAAATCACAAAGATGTACAGACTCTTGAGAATATTCAGCTTTGATCTGTTGGTAAATATCTTCAGATATAAATGGGATAAAAGGAGCGATTACTCTACAGAAAACAGTAAGCACTTCATAAAGTGTAGCAAAAGCTGCTCTTCTATCTGGAGTATCTTCAGATTCCCAAAAACGTCTCCGACAACGACGAATATACCAATTTGTTAAATCATCAATAAAAGTAACGAAAGGATTTACAGCAGTATTTAAATTATAAGAGCTCATACTCTCACGAACTTTACCAACAACAGTATAGAGATTAGAAAGAATCCATCTATCGATCTCGGTATAAGCTATCTCTTCCTTATCGTAATTATTAACATCAAAACCATACAGATCTGTATAAGTTTTGAAAAAAGATAACACATTTGTTAAAGGCAGGAGAATTTGTTTAAGAATAGATTCAACACCCTTATCAGAAAACCGCAAATCCTCAGCTTTAACAACAACACTGTCTAACAAATACAATCTTAGAGCATCAGCTCCGTAGGTATTCATAATCCCCATAGGACTGGGATAGTTATTTAGCCTTTTAGACATCTTATTGCCATCTTCAGCTAAAACAATACCATTAACTATCGCATTTTTAAATGCTGGTTGATCAAATAAGGCTGAAGAAATCACAGTGAGAGTATAAAACCACCCTCGCGTCTGATCTAAACCTTCTGCTATAAAATCTGCAGGAAATCCAGCTTCTGTTTCCTTCTGATTTTCAAAAGGATAATGATTTTGCGCATAAGGCATAGCGCCTGAATCAAACCAACAGTCAAATACATAAGGAACTCTTTGAAAAGTTTTCCCATCTTTTTCAACTTTTAATTGGTCAATAAAATGACAATGTAAATCAGAAATCTCTTCTCCAGTAAGCTCTTCAAGCTCTTTTACAGAGCCTATAACTAAGATTTCTCCATCTTTACTTTTCCAAATAGGAATAGGGGTTCCCCAATAACGGTTTCTACTAATTGCCCAATCTCTAGCACCGTCTAACCACTTACCGAAACGTCCTTCTTTGATATGCTCAGGCACCCAATGTATCTTCTGGTTAGCTCTCAACATCTTATCCTTGATCTTCTCAACAGAAACAAACCAAGAGTTCACTGTTTTATAAATTAATGGGGTGTCTGTTCTCCAACAGAAAGGATAACGGTGCATTACAGTCCCGTGATAAAAAACCTTTCCTAGATTTTTTAAAGATTTAATAATTCCTTTATCACAACTCTTAATGTATAGGCCTTGATACTCAGGAATTTCTTCCGTAAAGCAGCCGTGATTATCCACAGGACATACTATAGGTACATGGCATTCTTTACATACAAAGAAATCCGCTTCACCAAATGCAGGAGCCATGTGTACAACTCCTGTGCCTTCGCTCTCTTCTACAAATGAACCAGAAAGAATTTTGTAAGCTCCTTCTGCACGTTTATGTTCAAAAAAGCTAAAGGGTGGTTCGTAGCTTTTCCCTATTAAAGCTGTCCCTAAAAAACTTTCTAAAATTTCATATGAATCCGGATCTGAAAACCATCGGGATAAACATCCTTGGCCTAAGATCCATTCCTCTCTGGAAACCTTATCCGCAACCCGTACATAAGTAATTTCAGGACCCACAGCAGCTGCCATATTGGATACTAATGTCCATGGCGTCGTTGTCCATACTAATAAAGATGCAGGATCTCCTTGCAAAGCAAACTTGATAACTACGGAAGGATCATCTACTTCTTTATAATTTTGACCTGCTTCAAAGTTAGATAGAGGTGTACCTAATTTCGTAGAGAAAGGAACCACCTTCACACCTTCATAAACTAGGCCCTGATCATAAAGAGAACGAAATACCCACCAGACACTTTCCATAAATGAAGCGTCCATTGTCTTCCATGTAGTAGAAAAGTCTACCCAACGTCCCAAGCGATTTACGTAGTGTTCCCATTCATCAACATAACGGAAAACAATCTTTCGACATTCCTCATTAAACTTAGCAACACCAAAATCCTCAATAGCTCCTGGATTGGTAAGATCTAAAAATTTTTCCACCTCATATTCTACAGGAACACCATGACAATCCCATCCAAAACGTCTAGGAACATAATATCCGTCCATAGTAGCGAAACGCCCAACAACATCCTTAATTGTCCCTGCAAGAAGGTGACCATAATGAGGTAGACCCGTAGCAAACGGTGGCCCATCATAAAAAGAATACAGAGTTTTTCCTTCTCTGTTTTTTAACGATTTTTGGAAAATATGGTTTGTTTTCCAAAAATCTAGTACTTTCTCCTCTCTGTTAGCAAGGCTTTCCTTGCTCCCTTCGCCTTCCGTATTCATGCTTTAGCCGTTAAGTGCGTATAGATATAAAATCAATCCCAAAATAAAGACTTTTCTGGTTTTCGTCCAGATTACCCTCGAATTTGAGAAAAATTCTCCTTTTCTTGACAACATTTAAAATAGAGGGATACTTGAGTTGCACAAAAGCGAAGAAAAATTTAAAATATTCTCTGGGGGTGTATAGGTTTCGACTTGGAAATGAAGTGTTAATTGCATGCGGAGGACGTTGGCTGGCCTCCTAAAAAGCCGACAAAACAATAAATGCCGAACCTAAGGCTGAATGCGAAATTATCAGTTTCTCTGACCTCAACCTGGAAAGATTAGCTGCTTAATTAGCAAAAGTTGTTATTTAGATAACCTCTAGATAACCCGGTACTCATGGACTCCACCAGAGGTTTGTGAAGTACCGTCATCTATCTGGTTGGAATTTACCTTCTCTAATTCTCAAGAGGGTTTATTCGAGATTATTGAGAGTCGTTGGTTTCCATAGATGTTCTTAGCTGAGGAAATTCAATGTAATACTACTAGGGACTAAGCATGTAGAGGTTAGCAGGGAGTTTACTAAGGACGAGAGTTCGAGTCTCTCCACCTCCATATTTTTAATTTTTCTCAAGTAACATTCCAACTTTAACTCATTCCTTATCAAATCAGTAAATAATTTCTTGAAATGTACGATGATTTCAATCAGTATCTACTCGACAATTGATTTTTGCATTATAGTTTCTCTCTAAATCCCGCAATACCAAGCTTGAGCAAAGCATGAGAATTACACAAAACACGGTTTTAATAGTAAATCACCGGCACACGTCAGCTGGTAACTTAGATCGTTATTATGAAAACAATAAACAACACGTTGTTCAAAATCCGTTGCATCGTTCATGTTTTGAATCCTTCCTGAGCTATTTACCACTTTTTAGTACTTTTACAGGATTACATGGACTATTACAAATTTCCAATGTTGAAAATGCTTTGCTTCTTCCAACAGGAGGTTATAGTAAAATATGTACTATTTCCCCTTGTCTCGAAATTAATGAAGCGTTGCCTACGATCCGCAAGGACGCCTGGTTAGAAATTTTCGGAATCAAAGGTCTTCTAACTATTTGTCAAGTAGTTCTGAAAGTTCTTCGAGCGATAGTTAATTACTTTAAAAAAGTCTGTGGTTATGTCGCACCAACATCTGCCGATATTGATCCTAAGAAACGACTCATATCACCTCCAAAATCTGCTGAAGAAGAAATCAAAGATTTCCTAAGCTAAACTATAAAATAGTTGCAGCAGCAGCAGCAAGTTCAGAACGTTCCGTACGTGTCATGAACATATGACCATAAAGAGGTAAATGGTGAAACTTACCCACTAAATAGGTAAGCCCATTGGAATTTTCATCAAAGTATGGGCTATCAATTTGTGTGGGATCACCTGTTAGGACAATTTTCGTACCTTTCCCTGCACGAGAAATAATCGTTTTAATCTCGTGAGGTGTAAGATTCTGAGCTTCATCAATGATCATAAACACTTTCGGCAAAGATCTTCCACGAATATATGTCAGAGCTTCCATCTCTAATTTTTTAGCTTCCATTAAAGATTGTAAGACCTCTGAAAAATCTCCCATACCACTAATATTAAAAAGAAATTCCATGTTATCGTAGATAGGCTGCATCCAATGTAAAAGCTTTTCTTCTTTGACTCCAGGAAGAAATCCAATATCTTTCCCCATCGGAATGATAGGACGACTCACTAATAACTTATTATAATTCCCCTTATCAAATACCTGATGCATAGCTGCAGCTAAGGCTAAAACAGTTTTCCCAGATCCTGCTTGTCCCATAAGAGTAACTAATTTTATATCATCACGCAAAAGAAGATCTAAAGCACACTTTTGTTCGGTATTTAAAGGTTTTATTCCCCAAATTTTATCTGGAATAGATTTTAAAGAAACAATTCTTCCTTCAGCTTCATGATAACGACCGAGGGCAAAATAATTCTCTCCTCCTGAAATGAAAAAATATTCATTAGGCGATGGAGTTATATCTAAAGGAATATCTAAATAGCCATTTGTATAAAAGCTCTCAACATCAGATGCAGACACAATGAATTCACGATAACCACGGTATAAAGATCTAAAAGAGAATCTTTTATTTTCATAATCCCGAGCTTCTATCCCCAAGGCTTCAGCACGAACTCTACGTCCTAGACTCTTTGTTACAAAAATCATAGGCTCTCGTTGTGCTATCACTTGAAGCAGCTCTAGCGTGAGAAGTTTTCGACGTTTCTCATCATTAGCTAAATTAGCAATGGAAGATACCTCTATACGCAATTCACTACCATTAGGAAGAGATATCCCCTCAGAGTGATTGCCTGAACGTTCGAGTAGCAAACGGATATTACTCAAAGCTCGTGAAGCATTTTTTGCTGATTCATCACGATCTTTAGCAAATGCTTCCAACTCCTCAATTACAGTAAAAGGAATAATAATTCGTGTATCCTCAAAAGATGATAAAGCCTCGGGATCATAAATAAACACACTCGTATCAATGACCATTGTTTTCTTCATTCAGCTAACTCCTAATGAACTAGGGTTCCGACCCCAATCAAGACATTCTATATTTGCAAATATCCTTCCTAATAAAATGACGAAAATACTTAAAACAAATACTGAGAAAATCTGTGCTTATATTGACAAAATTTTATTAGAAACTTCTTGACCCTTTTATATAATTCTAAGTAAAAAAAACTCTATTCTTATTCTTCTAAAAAGAAAAACTGCTTAACATCTTCAAGAAGTTAAGGCGAATTTAGCAATCAACAATATCAACTGCTAATTCGATTGTCAAAAAAACAGCGCTCCTCTACAATGACGTTAAGCAATAACAGTAGAGTTTACCACCGGAGGTCGCCATGAAAGTGAAAATTAATGACCAATTGATTTGCATTCCTCCCTATATTTCTGCACGATGGAATCAAATAGCCTTTATTGAATCACAAGAAGGGGAAGTTAAAGGGCAGGCCACCCTCAAACTACATTTAATTGACGGGAAGATCATTTCTATCCCCAATTTAGATCAGTCAATTATTGATATTGCTTTCCAGGAACATCTCCTTCATTTAGAAGCTTCTCAAATAATTCGAGACGAATCTGGTCGTGAAGATGATAAGCTGGGTATGTTGATGAGTGTACTTCAGCAATTATCTAAAGACACAGACGTACAAATGTTCTCACATAAAAGTCTGATGTCTCCGTTATTTTCTGGAACTAATCCCATGGAAATGATCCTACAACACACTCCGGAACACAAAGACCATCCCGATGCACCTGCAGATATTTTAGAAAAAATGGTTATGGTGATTCGCACTCTGGCAGGAAATAATCCAAATCTTCTCCCTAAAGCAGAGCCTCACTGTAATTGTATGCATTGCCAAATCGGTAGAGTAATTAGTGAAGAAGAAGATGCCAATGTGTCCGAAGAAGAGTTATCTTTCCGTACATGGGACATTAGTCCGAGTGGAAATAAATTATATCTTGTTACCGATCCATTAAATCCAAGTGAGCAGTTTAGTGTATATCTAGGGACACCTATTGGATGTACGTGCGGCAAGTTAAATTGTGAACATGTAAAAGCAGTTCTCTATACTTAAGACTTAGTCGAGTTCACTCGATTGGTAAGATAATTGACTTTTTCACTCCAGTCGATATAATTCTTTTTTCTAGGGGTCGCTTCCCCTAGAGGACTAGGTCACATCCTTGTATCGATTTCTAATGTGAATACATTGTAGGAGTAAAGCATGCGAACGCTATCGATTTCTATGCTTTTGTTTACCATCGGGTCAGGAATAAGTTCAGCAAGTTTACATGCTGCTCCTTCCGCATCAAAGACACCTGTTGCGCAAATGGACAAATCTTCCTTTTCTCCATTTACAGGAGAGATTAAAGGAAATCGTGTACGCTTGCGTCTAGCTCCGCATGTAGATAGCTCTATTATCAAAGAACTTTCCAAAGGCGACTATATCGCCGTTATTGGTGAGAGCAAAGACTACTATACTGTTGCTGCTCCTGAAGGACTCAAAGGCTATGTGTTCCGCACGTTTGTTTTAGACAATGTGATTGAAGGTGAGCAAGTGAATGTACGGTTAGAGCCTTCGACATCAGCTCCCGTACTTGTACGTTTATCCCGAGGAACGGAAATTCAAGCAACATCGAGTCAGCCACAAGGAAAGTGGTTGGAGATCGCTCTACCCAGTCAATGTGCTTTCTATGTTGCTAAAAATTTTGTTTCTCAAAAAGGTTCTATAGATCTTTACAAACATAGAGAAGGTCAAAAAAAGATCGCCTTAGATTTATTAGATTCTGCTGTGAAATTCGCTCAAGATGAGTTGAAAAAAACTTTGGATTCCGTTGACTTAGAAGCAATTTATAAAAAGATCAATCTTGTACAATCTGAAGAATTCAGTGGTGTCCCCGGTTTGCAGCCATTAATACAAAAAGCCTTGGAGGAGATTCAGGATACTTATCTTTCAAAATCCCTAGCAAATCAAGATAAGACAATCGGAAAACAACAAGCATCTAGTTCTTCAGATACTTTCTATAGTATGGAGAAACCTGTAACTACCGGATCTTTATTATCACGACATATCCGCAAGCAAACAGTAATTAAGACGTCTCCAAAAACTCAAGGAAGAGAAAGTCTTGAATATTCCCTATTTAAAATTTGGGCAAGCATGCACCCGCAGGAAAATGCTAAAAAGCTTACTCAAGATGCTTTCTATGACGAAGAGAAAAAGAAAAAACAAACTTTTGTTGGAGAGCTTGAAGTTTATCCCCATGTTGTAAAAAATAATCCAGGCGATTATTTGCTCAAAGACAAGGAAAATACTATAGCCTTTGTCTATTCAACAAAAATAGACCTAGAAAAATGGTTAGGAAAGAGAGTTTCTGTAGAATGCTTACCTCGTCCAAACAACCATTTTGCTTTTCCAGCTTATTATATAATCAATATTAAAGAAGTTATTTCTTAGACTATTCTCTTATGCTCTCTTCCAAACTGTTGGTGATCCAATACTCAGGACAATTTAAAAGCAGAGCTTCTTCTTCAATTCCATAATATTTAATACGCTGATTACCCGAAATATCCTTACCAGTGTAGACAATGTGCATATATCCTTGTTTATCTAAATAGGCACAAGGATCCACGCTATAATCCGCATCAATAAGTTTAGGATGATTCCAAGTTAATCCTTCGTTATAAGAAGGAAAGCATGTTAGCCCCTCTCCATTAGGAGCACTATTAGCAAAAAGAAATAATCTCCCACTTCTTCCCGATTGAACAGCAATACTACTATTATAACTTCGCCAAGGAAGATTTTTCAATTTTGACCAAGAAGTTCCACGAGTTGTTGATATTGACATGCAAATATAATTCTCTTCTACAGAAGCATTTCTACAAAAAAGCGCCAGCTTATTTGATGCTAAAGATACAATGGCAGGTTCTATAGGAACTTGATTTCGTGTCCTTCCTAAAATAGGACCAAAACGCCCTTCCCAAGATCGAGAACAGAAATTATAAATTTCTACCCAGGAAGCTCCTACAAGCTCTTGATCTGTTAGCATTCCGTAAATACTGTATGAGGGAATATATATTTGATTTCTTATTCTATCTACGTAAGGAGGATTTCTTGTTGTTCCCTCTAACCCAGGGGGTAAGAGTCTGTGTTCAGACCAATTTTTCCCTGCATTGAAAGAGAAAGCTATATAAGGACGACTCACGTTCTCCCCAAAAAGCTGCTTTCTATAAAACAACCATATTTCTTGAGAGCTAATTCTCACCAATACAGGTTTTGAAAAATTCGCAGATTCCTGAGGAAAAATCTCACTAGGTTCCGACCATACTCCACGATCACAATACCTTCCTATAAGCTTGTTGCTCTCTTGCCAAACAACAAGAAGTTTACCAGAGGTTTCGACAATTGTAGAGGAGCTCGAAATGCTATTTTCAGAAGATAGCCATAGCTCCTTGTAAGGCTTATATTCTCCAAAACATAAACTCAGCGGAGAAAATATGAGTAAAAAAATCCAGGACTTCCACATAAATGCAACCTAAAAACAAAAAATAGGAAGCATGTTATAAAAATTTTAGAGTTTTTGTAATGAGCAAAAACAAATCATCTCTAAAACTTCCTAATATACAGAAGGGAAATCGGTTTTACCTCTGAAAACACGATAGATATAGACTCCATAAGCTATAATGAGTGGTAAACCTACAAGTACGATTACCAAAAGACTCTGTAATGTTTTCGCACTTGCTGCTGTATTATAAATAGTATAGCTATGCTCAGGATCTACAGTAGAAAACAGGATATTCGGAAAAATTAAAGTTACCGTTGATAGAATCAACAGAAGTAAATTCAATGAGGAATAAAGAAAGGCACAGCCGTAGCGTTTTCTAGATACGCAAGTTTTAGTTGCTAGACAACTTCCTAAAGTCATAGCGAGCAACAATATCAATACAGGATATGTAGGAACTCCAGCAAAACTTCCTACCTGAAAAGAGAATCCTTTTGTTTGCGGTATCATAGCAAGAGTAGCACCGATTAAAAGGAGATAAATAACTAAAAATGCCGACAAAACATAAGAAAAACGCTTTATGATCCGCTGTTGCAACTCTCCAGTAGTCTTCATTAAAATAAAAGTAGCTCCATGAATTGCAAAAGCACTAACAACGAGAGCACCACATAATAATGTATAAGGGCGGAAAAATAACACCCAAGATAAAGAAGAGTATGGAGTTGTAGGAGATATAGGCAGCCCCAAAATCATGTTCCCTACTAAAACTCCTAAGAAAAAGCTAATAGCAATTCCTGATATACAAAAAACAATATCCCAGAATGCTTTCCACTTTTTAGATTCCGCCTTACCACGAAATTCTAAAGAACATCCTCGGAAGATATAGAGTAAAACTAATGTCCATATTGGCATGTAGAAAATCGATAACAATGCACCATAGGCTGGTGGAAATCCTGCAAAAAGCCCGCCAAAAATAATAATTAGCCACACTTCATTCCCATCCCAAACAGGCCCTATAGAATTAAGTAGCGTACGTCGCTCGTCATCCGCACGAGAGATAAAGTAAATTGTACTTAAACCTAAATCAAAACCATCTCCCAAGGAGTAAACAAATACTGCAACTACTAATATAACATACCAAGCTATCGGTAACATTGAAGCTAAAGAAAAATCCATGATCATACTTCCACCTCATTAAGATCGTTTTGATCAGGTCCTCGTTGTATTTTCTTCCATAAAAGAAAGAGGAATAAAGATAAGAGACAAACAAACACTAAACTAAATAAAATAAGAGTTTGAACAACCTGACCTCCACGTATTATAGGAGAAACAGCATTGCTAGTTTTTAATAAACCATAAACTACCCAAGGCTGTCTTCCCATTTCTGCAGCAAACCAACCCACTTCATTACATACTTCAGGGCAGAGAATAGAGAATGAGATTATGGATAAAATGAAGGGTTTTAATGCCCAGCGTCTTTTCTTATAAGCACACCAGGCGATGATGGCGAAGAGAACCATTAATCCCCAAAGGAGAACCATTAGATGATAAAATTGGAAAACTAGCTGCACATTAGGCCACTCATCTTGTGGTATTTGATCTAAACCAACAACGGGAGTTTTAGTATTTCTATGGACTAAGAATGAAAGACCTCCAGGAATAGGCAAACCTGTAACTTTTTGATTCTTTACATCGACATAACCAAATAAATAAATTGGGCTATATTCTTCAGTTTTAAACAAACCTTCAAAAGCCGCTAATTTTGCAGGCTGATTTTTAGCAACACCGCGTGCTGTAACATCTGCAGACCACAATTGCAAAATAAGTACGATAATCCCAGTAATCGCACCTAATTTTAATCCCTGACATGCAAATTCCACATGACGTTGCTTACGCAAATAATACGCACTAACACTGATTACTAGGAAAATCCCTGACAACCAAGTCCCTAACACAACATGAATATAACGATCTATACTTGAAGGAGAGAAAACGACTTGCCAAAATGAAGTCATTGTAGGAACAAGCTGGCCATTATGCATGGCCATTTCATAACCTGAAGGCGTTTGCATCCAAGAATTCGCACATACAATCCAGAAAGCACTCATATGAGCTCCTAAAGCCACCATACAAGTAGAGAAGAAGTGCATTTTCTTAGAAACTTTATGACGTCCAAATAATAAAACGCCTAAAAATCCTGATTCTAAGAAAAAAGCAAAAACACCTTCACTTCCTAAAAGTGTTCCAAAGACATTTCCAGTATAATCAGAAAATCTTGACCAATTTGATCCAAAAGAAAAAATTTGCATGATTCCAGTGACAACACCAACAACAAATGTTAAAGCAAAGACACCAATCCAAAACCAAGTCATCTGTTTATAAATATTCTTCTTCGTAACTAGATATAAGCCTTCCATCAAAACAAGCATCATACTGAGACCCATACTCAAAGGAACAAACAGGTAATGAAAAGCAATAAACAAACCAAATTGTATTCTAGATAAAATCACCGTGTCCATATGTCCGCCAGAAATCCGAGAACAAATAAAAAAGCTGTAATGTGAAGTATATAACAAACTATTGCAACTATAAAATACTTTGCTGTTAACCTTTTTCTCGATATACTACAGTATTATATTACCTTCTTTTAGAAAGCAGTCGCTTGCCTTTAAGGTGAGAATCTCTTCGAGTATTCTATTCTAGGAAACTAGTAAAGCTATGCCCATAGATATTACTTACTATACAACACCCTTGTTAGAAATTATTCTGATTTGGGTAATGTTAAATTATCTTCTGAAGTTCTTTTGGGGAACTCGAGCCATGGACGTTGTCTTCGGCTTGCTTGCCTTCCTGTTTCTATTTGTCTTAGCAGATAAGCTACACTTTCCTATAATCCGACGGCTGATGTTACACGTTGTTAATGTCGCTGCTATCGTTGTTTTTATTATTTTCCAACCAGAGATACGTCTAGCCTTGTCACGTGTGCGATTTCATGGAAGAAAGTTTGTTATTGATTTACAGGATCAATTTATTGAACATCTTACCTCATGTATCTATCAAATGTCAGAGAGACAAGTTGGAGCTCTTGTCGTTCTTGAAAATAAAGATTCCTTTGATGAATTTTTAAGTTTCTCTTCAGTAAAAATTAATGCAGATTTTTCAGAAGAACTTTTAGAAACGATTTTTGAACCCTCTTCTCCTCTTCATGATGGGGCGGTAATTCTCAGAGCAGAAACGATAGCCTATGCGCGTGTTGTTCTTCCTTTAGCTCATGATACCACACAATTATCACGTTCCATGGGAACACGTCACCGTGCAGCTTTAGGAGCAAGCCAACGTACTGATGCATTAATTATCATTGTATCTGAAGAAAATGGCTACGTATCATTATCTCGTGATGGGATTTTGACACGCGGAGTGAAGATGGACAGATTCAAAGCAGTATTGAGAAGTATCCTCACTCTGAAAGAACAAAAACGTAAACCGTTTAGCTCATGGATTTGGAAAAAATGATCGATTTTCTTTCTCGTTTTTTCATGCGCAATTGGCTGAGAAAAGTAGTATCTTTAGGGTTTGCCATCATCATTTGGGTGCTCGTCGGACAAACGGTAACCATTACCCGCACCTTGAATAATGTTCCTGTACGTATTATTGATCTTGATCCCGATCAAACAGTCTTAGGACTACAAAGCAATGGTCTATTAGATAAAAAAGTTTCATTAACCATCACAGGGAATAAAAATACCGTCCACGATCTCCGACCTACGAATCTAGAAGTGGTTATTAGCGCCACAGGACATACGGAAAGTTGGATAGCTGCTATTGACAAGTACAATCTTGTTAGCCTTGACGGTGAAACAAATATTCGTAGAGATATTCAAAGTGTCTCTGCTGATGATATTTTTATTCGTCTGACACAATATGTTACTGAAGACATCACGGTAACCATTACAACTCCTGTAGGAAGTCCTCCTAAAGGCTACGAGTATTTAGACGTTTGGCCTAAGTATCTTATCCAGAAAGTCAGCGGTCCTAAAGAATATGTAAACGCCCTTAAGGAACAAGGATTAGAGCTCACTTTTAATTTAAATAAGGTATCCTTCGAAGAATTAGAAAGAAATCGTATAGCTCAAGGGAATCACGATGAGATCATTTTCCCTATTCCTGAAGAATGGAAAAAAATTCTTATACCTTTTGGCAACACTAATACCTATGAAAATCTGAATGATCCTCAAGCAGATTTCTTACGTTTACTCTTTTTAAAACAGGAATTTATCCCTTTAAATCTCAATCTTCCTGTTTTACTCTTCTTCCCTGTAAAATATAGTAATACCTTCAATCCCCAGGCCTATACTTTAGAACCTTCACATCCTATTATTCTTAACCAAGGTATCTATCAAATAGATATTCCCCTATATGCAAAAGATGTCAGTAAGCTTTTCTTAGATGTTGTTAAAAATAATATCGCTCTGGCTATTGTCATGGCTCCACCACATGGGAACAATTCTGTAAACTGGGCTGTAGAATTTATAGATGAAAAAACTCTTGAAGATACCTTTGTTCAAGCTATCATGGCTCAAGAACATGGAATTCTCCATGACTTTGCTTTAATTGATGAAACTGGAATACGCCATCGATTCCGTGAGTATCTAAGGAAACTATCTTTATTTAGGAAAGATGGTTCTCCATTAAATCTTTCTGCAGAGATTTCCCATAACAAAGTAATTATTCGTTCAAAACCTATAGAAACCTCTAGGCTACATAAAAAAGAATGGTAGAACGTTAGATCCACGCATTAGATGTTCACAAATAGAAGTTTGTGTATTAATAATATAAAAATTATAAAAATAATTAAAAGAGTTATCGAAGCTACTATAGTGTCGATGATGCTAGCTCATTCAACTATGAAAGAGCGTGATCTACCATAAATAAAGAAAAATAGTACCCATTTGTTCCCAATCTCCTGTTATACTGTGTGGAGTAGGGATCCTAAATTATGTTAAAGAACATACGTCGCGCAAAACAAACTATTATAGATTTCTTCGTTTATTATTTAGGAATAACGTTAATCGGGACTTTTAAATATATTCCCCGCCCTATTCTAGGTCGTTTTGGAAGAGCTTTAGGAACTATCATTTTCTATACAATCTCTGATTACAGGAAAACAGCACTTACAAATCTCGCTCTTGCTTTTCCTGATAAGCCTTTTGAAGAAAGAAAACGCATTGCTAAGCATTCTATACAGCATGTCATGATCACTGTTTTAGAACTATTAGCAGTAGAAGGACTGATTGGAAATCTAGATAGTTTAATTTCCATAGCAACTGCGGAAACTCATCCTGAAGGATTCTGTAGCAAGGAAGTTCTTACACAAAAAGAATTAGAAGATACGTTTTCCAAATTAAGTGAAAACGAGGGAATTATTTTATTTTGTGGCCATCAGGCAAATTGGGAACTTCCTTTTCTTTATATTACCCGAGATTATCCTGGTTTAGCCTTTGCAAAACCGATAAAAAACACTCGATTAAATAAAAAAATTTTTTCTCTAAGAGAGACTTTTAAAGGAAAAATTGTTTCTCCAAAACAAGGGATACATTCTGCTCTTCAAGCTCTTCAACAGGGACATGTTATTGGTATAGTTGGGGATCAGGCGTTACTCATATCCTCGTATGCTTATCCCTTATTTGGAAATGAAGCTTTCACAACAACATCTCCAGCACTACTGGCCTATAAAACAGGAAAACCCGTAATGGCCGTATCGGTATTCCGCAATAAAAATGGATATACAATTGTTCCTAGCAAGAAGTTTTACGCTGATAAGTCTTTACCCATTAAAGAAGCAACTTCTTCGCTTATGAACAATCTTATGGGATTCTTAGAAAAAGGCATTGCTCACAAACCTGAACAATGGATGTGGATGCATAAGCGATGGAAACGAAAGCTCTTCAGCAGTCTGAAAAAAAGATATGCTTATAGCCATATTCTCGTTATCGCTAACTATGCAGAACTTAAAAATTATAAAACATTTCTTACCGATCTCGCAGATCTCTATTCAGGAGCTTTGTTAACATTAGCTTTAGAAAATCCTTCCAACAAGAAAATACTTATAGACTATCTTCCCCAATATATTATAAAAGGGTTCTCATCTCCTGAAGCTCTATATGATTTCCCTAATAGTTTCCCTGCTGTTTTTGATCTTGCAGGGCTTCCAACAACCCTACATAAACATTTCAAAACAACAGGCTCCTCGATTCTCTACACAAGAAAAGCACTAGAGAAAAAATTATCCCATCCCCAAGCATCTTTAATTACAGCATTAAGTAAATTCTCAAAAAAATCTTAATGGAAAACGAAAGGAATTTTTTGATTTTTTTCTTAGTTTAAGAGAGAATATTCTCTATAATTTTTAAATTAGAAGAATCTTATGTGCTTAACAGGATGTTTAGGATCTACTTTTGAGTGTACTCTTAACTGTGTTTGCTTTTGTCAGGACTCCCAGAAAAACAAACGTGTACTTGCATTGATTTCAGCATTAGCATTTGCAATATTAGCAATAGTAGGAATTGTTATTTTCTCATTAGTATGCGCAGGAACTATCCATGTTCCTGATACTCTATGGGGGATCAGCAAGTATATTCTCACACCGATACTGCTAGTAATAGCACTTGTTACAGCTTCACTATCTGCCGGGTGTTTTAAAGCAAGAAATCGTTTCGTGACTACCGGATAAAATTAGAGCATCAGCTTATTTAAGTGATGCTGTGATTATATCATTTACCGTTGTCAACGTAAGGTTGTTGGTATCCTTCATTTGAGCACCACGACTCAAAACTAAAATCTTATCATAATTTGATAAAATTCCTCGCTCGATTCCATATACACAAGCCTGATGTCTCCATACTGCGCGATCAGACTCTTCCGTAAGCATAGGATACACTCCCCACTCTAAAGCAAGTCTATAATACACAGATAAATTTGGAGAGACAGCAATAATCGGAAAACGCGGACGGTATTTAGAAAGGAAAATCGGAGATCCTCCCGATTCTGTATACACGATAATGGCTTTAGCATCGGCCTTCTCAGCAATTTGAATTCCTGATAAACCTATAGACTGGAGATAAGGAGATACCTTAACCGCACATTCACTATCATTAAGTTCTAAGAAAGACATGTAATTGAGATTTTTTTCCGTCTCTTGAATTACAGAACGCATAATTTTCACAGCCGCTACAGGATAACTTCCTGAAGCTGTTTCTCCTGACAACATTACTGCGGATGTACCATCATAAATAGCGTTGGCAATATCAGAAACCTCAGCACGTGTAGGTAAGACATTACGAATCATAGATTCTAACATTTGCGTAGCAGTAATGCAAAAACGTCCCGTTTCACGAGATACTTTCGCCATGAACTTCTGTAGACCAGGAACTTCAACAACAGAAAGCTCAATTCCTAAATCTCCACGAGCAATCATGATCCCGTCCGACACTTTAGCAATCTGAGAAAAATTCTCTACTCCCAAGCGATTTTCTATCTTAGCAATAATTGGCATATCCGGATGCCCAACATCTGCCAAGCACTTCCTCATACTTTCGATATCCTCAGCATAACGAACAAAAGAAGCAGCAATAACATCAACGCCCTGGGCAACCCCAAACTTAAGATCATTGATATCCTTATCCGTCATAAAAGGAAGAGCTAAATCAATCTCTCTTATACTTAAAGACTTGTGTGATTTCAATTCTCCAGAATTGATAAATTCTAATTCTAATTGATCATCACTAACAGATGTCACGACAGCTTGAATATATCCATCATCTATCAAGACATCAACACCTTCACGCACATAAGGAAAAATACATTGAGGCTGTAGGGTAATTCCACCTTCGGCAGATCCTTCAATCTCTTTTCCTGTTAAGGTAATTTTCTGACCTCGAGACACTTTAATCGGCGTAGGAATATTCCCTAAACGAATTTCCGGACCTTTAGTATCTAACATAATCGCTAAAGGAGCTCCTTTCTTATCGCGCAATTCCTTAAGAAGACGAATTGTCTCTCCGTGACTTTCATGAGTACCATGACTAAAATTTAATCTAGCAACATTCATACCCGCATCTAAAAGCTTTTCAAGCATTTCTAGATTATTTGTTGCTGGACCTATAGTACAAATGATTTTCGTTCTTGCGATCATACTTCCCTAATTTCTCAAACCAATCAAAAACTTATTTACCCTATAGCTAACAACGCTCTCTTAATACAAAAACAATTTTAAAGACTTGAGCAATATCTGACACGCCTAGCTACACAAGATAAGATACATGATTCGATCTTAATTTGTATGTTGAAATACTTAACATTATACTATTTTATGGAGAACATAGCTTATACTTATTTCTTAATCCTGGGAAATGAGTAGTTTACTTTTTTTCTTTCTATAAAGTTAAAAGTGAATCAAACTAGTTCCTACGTAGTTATACTTATTCGTGTAGAATATCTCTCCTTATTTCCTAAATTATTGTGAGATCTATGCCCAGCCTGCCTATTCATATTTCTGGTATTACAGTTAGAAATCTAAAAAATATCTCCATAGAATTTCTTCCTGGGGAGATTGTCTTATTTACTGGAGTATCAGGATCTGGGAAATCTTCACTAGCCTTTGACACCATTTATGCAGCAGGAAGAAAACGGTATATAGCTACTCTACCGTCATTTTTTGCTACAACTCTATCTTCTCTACCTGATCCTACTGTAGAAAAAATCCAAGGATTATCTCCAACTATTGCTGTTAAGCAAAATCATTTTGCCTACCATGCGCACGCCACTGTTGGAAGCACCACAGAACTTTCTCAACATCTTGCTTTATTATTCTCCCTGGATGGAGAGGCTAGAGATCCTCATACAAAACAAGTCCTTCATTTACAAAGTAAGGAAAAGATTCTCGCCATACTTGCCAATATCCCTGATGGAACACAGGTAACAATTCTCACTCCTCTGATAGATAAAAGCATAAATTCTATTCAAGAATGTGTGAGGCAAGGGTATACAAAAATTCGTATAAACAATGTCATTTCTTCTATTTATCCCTTTCTCTCTTCTCCTTTTACTGAAGATACCCCTGTAGCTATTGTTATTGATTCTTTCATTAAAAATGAAAGTAACAATGCACGTATGAAAGTTAGTTTATTTTCGGCTCTTGATCTAGGGCAAGGGCATTGTTCTGTAAATACCGAGACATCTGAAGAAACCTTTTCAACACAGGTACACATTCCTGAAACCCAACAGACATATACACCATTAACACCACAGCTATTTTCTCCTCACAATCTCGAAGATCGTTGCATGAAGTGCCAGGGATCGGGAATTTATATCAGCATTAAAGATCCCTCTCTCATTCAAAATGACTTATCTATTCGGGAAAATTGTTGTAAGTTAGCAGGAAATTGCTCTACTTATTTCTATCAAGCCCTTTATCAAGCCCTTGCGGACACTTTAGATTTTAGTTTAGATACTCCATGGAGAGATCTTCCTAACTCTATCCAAAACACTTTCCTCTATGGTCAAAAGCATCTCATTCTTCCTGTACGTCTTTTTGATCCTGCATTAGGGAAAAAATCCCTATCACACAAACTTTGGAGAGGCATTCTTAATGATATTGGAGAAAAAGTCCGTTACGGAGCAAAACCCTCAAAATATATTCCTGAAGGCACAACAGCAACACTATGTGCTACATGTCAAGGAACCGGAATTGGAGAATATGCCTGTGCAGCCATATGGCAAGGAAAGACTTTCGTAGAATTTCAGAAAATGCCTCTCGATGAGTTTTTTTCTTTTACATCTTCTATAGCGACTTCATCCAATTCCGTTCGTGAAGTACTAGACGGTCTAAATAACCGCCTTTCTACATTGATCAACTTAGGACTTTCCTATCTTACTCCAGAAAGAACACTAGCAACATTATCAGGAGGAGAGCAAGAACGCACAGCTTTGGCTAAGCATTTAGGAGCTGAGTTATCAGGAATTACCTATATTCTCGATGAACCCTCAATAGGGCTACATCCTCGTGATACACATAAACTGATTCAAGTAATTCAAAAATTACGCGATCAGGGAAATACCATTCTTCTTGTTGAGCATGATGAGCAGATGATCTCTTTTGCTGATCGCATTATTGATATTGGTCCACGAGCAGGGATCTTCGGAGGCGAAGTATTATTTAACGGCTCACCACAAGATTTTTTAAAAACCGGTGATTCATTAACAGCAAACTATCTGCGACATGAACTTACTATAGACATCCCTGCAAGACGTCCTAGATCAAAAGCCACGCTTACACTTTCTCATGCCACGACAAATAATTTAAAAAATGTCACTATCTCCCTACCTCTAGAGAGAATAACGGCAGTAACGGGAGTTTCCGGATCAGGAAAATCTTCTTTAATTAACGATACACTAGTTCCTTCTATGGAACGCTTTATTCAAGGAGATGTAGATTCCCATTTATATGTAGAAGGGCGTGCAATAGAACGTGTTGTACATATTACTCGCGATCTTCCAGGTCGTTCGCAACGTTCTATTTCTCTAACGTATATTAAAGCTTTTGACGAGCTTCGAGAATTATTTTCCCAACAACCTAGAAGTAAACGCTTAGGACTAACAAAAGGTCATTTTAGTTTTAATCTTTCGTTAGGAGCCTGTACAGAATGTCAAGGTATAGGATCTATAATTCTTGATGATCATACCCAAATTCCCTGTCCACTCTGTCATGGAAAACGATTTCAATCTCAAATCTTAGAAGTACATTATCAAGGAAAGAATATCGCTGATATTTTAGACATGACAGCATATGAAGCTGAAAATTTTTTCATGTCTACCCCTCATATTCATGAAAAAATTCATGCATTATGCTCCTTAGGTCTTGATCATCTTCCTTTAGGGAGACCTTTATCAAGCCTATCAGGAGGAGAAATTCAAAGATTAAAACTCACCTATGAACTACTCGCTCCTTCTAAAAAATCCACACTTTATATTCTTGATGAGCCGACAACAGGATTGCATACTCACGACATTTATGCCCTTATTCATGTTCTCCAATCTCTCACTCAACAAGGACATACTGTAGTAATCATAGAACATAATATGCATATTGTGAAAATCGCTGATCATGTTATTGAACTTGGCCCTGAGGGAGGAAATCTCGGTGGATATCTCTTAGCCTCATGCACACCTGAAGAACTGATTGCTCTAAATACACCTACAGCAAAAGCTCTGCAGCCCTATTTTAAAAAGACTAAAGCTCTTCCTAAGCTAACTGAGAAATCTCAAAATAAGCATCTTCTCAAAGATATTTCTATCCAAGATGCCTATCATCACAATCTTAAACACATTGATATGACTCTCGCTCGCAATACTCTGACAACAATTTCGGGGCCTTCAGCATCAGGGAAACATTCTTTGGTCTTTGATATTCTTTATGCTGCAGGAAATATTGCTTATGCCGAATTATTTCCTTATTACGTTCGCCAAGCTCTTATTAAGAAAACCCCCCTACCACAAGTAGAAAGTGTTCGAGGATTGTCTCCGGTTGTTGCAATAAAAAAAACAGGAATACGAAAAAACTCAAGACATTCATTGGCATCATCTTTAGACATTACCAATGGTCTTGAAAAACTCTTTGCTCTACTAGGAAAGCCTCATTGCCCATTAACAGGTAAGCTCCTTGAAAAAATCACTCCACAAATAATTGTAGATAAACTTTTCCAAAAGCATGAAAATTCTTACGCAACAATAACAGCACCTATATCTCCTGAAGAAGACCTGTCCATCGCTTTGGACATGAAGAAAAAAGAGGGGTATTTAAAGCTCTTTGCTAATAATGAGATATATGATCTTGAAGAACGTCTTCCAGAAATTTTAGAAGATCCGGCAATCGTTATTCAACATACAAAAATTTCTAAAAATCATGAATCCTCTTTATTATCCTCATTAACTTTAGCTTTTTCACTATCGCCAACAATACGATTGCATATTCATGATCATGGGAAAGTAAAATATTCTCTATCTTACACTCTAGGTTGGCAAGATTCCTTAGAAAACAGTTATCCAAATATCACACGCAAACTCTTATCCCGAGAACATATTGAAGGACAATGTCAGCAATGTTGTGGATCAGGAAATGTCTTAAAACTCTCTTTAATGAAACATAAAGATAAAATTCTTAACTACTCTCCTACAGATCTCTTTAGGCTATTTTTCCCCGATAGTTCTCCAAAACATGTAGTTGATCTTATTGGAGAACTGAAAATTTCCTCATCTACGCAAATTCAAGATCTTGATATCCTTACTCAGGAAAAATTATTTCAAGGAACTCAAAAGCATGCGGGACTAGAGAGAATTCTCATGGAACAATTTAATCTTGTTCCCTCATGTCCTCTTTTACATCCTCTAATTATATCCGACACATGCCCAGCATGCTCAGGATGGGGAATCCACACTTATGCACAGCATGTGCGCATAGGCAAAACTTCTCTCATAGATATCTACCAAGAAGATACTAGCTTTCTCAAAGATCTTTTAACGACTATCCATGATGATCAAGCACAGCCTATCATTCAAGACCTGCAAAACCGCTTAGCATTCATTGATAAGGTCGGATTGAGCTATATTACTTTAGGGCAACAACAAGACACTTTAAGTGATGGTGAGCATTACCGCCTACATCTAGCAAAGAAAATCTCTACAAATCTTACAGATATTGTTTATCTTCTTGAAGATCCCCTATCAGGACTACATCCTCAAGATATTCCAACAGTAATAAAACTACTTAAAGAACTCGTCGCCAACAATAACACTGTTATTGCCACAGACCGTGATAATCTATTAAAACTTTACGCAGATCATACCATAGATTTAGGTCCAGGATCGGGACCTCAAGGAGGCTATCTAATAGCTCAACCACTATCATCTATAGAAGATTCTGATCGTAAAGAAGTTCTCTTTAAAGAAATTTTAAACGTGCACCTCTCAATTCACAATATTTCTAATCTTCGTGTACAAGCTCCCCTTTATAGTCTTGTGGCCATCGCTGGGGTATCGGGGTCTGGGAAAACTTCACTATTAACCGAAGGTTTTTATAAAAAGGCACAAAAACTTATAAATGCTGGAAATGAGCATTTCTTGAATGTAGTGTTCTTAGATTCTCATCCCCTATCTTCTTCACAAAGATCAGATATCAGTACATATTTTGATATTGCTCCGTGCCTGAGAAACTTTTACGCTTCGCTCACACAAGCAAAGGCCTTGAATATTACAGCAAGCATGCTTAGTACAAATACAAAACAGGGACAGTGTTCAGATTGCTTAGGTTTAGGATATCATCTAATAGATAGAGCTTTTTACGCTTTAGAAAAACGTACATGTCCTACATGTTCAGGATATCGCATTCAACCTCTATCTCAAGAAGTTATTTATGAAGGAAAACACTTTGGAAAGCTCTTACAAACTCCTATTGAACAGATCCTTACTATCTTTCCTTTTCTTCAAAAAATCCAAGCACCTCTAGAAGCTCTGATAGATTCGGGGCTTGGCTATCTTCCATTAGGTCAAAATCTCTCTTCCCTATCGCTAAGTGAAAAACTCTCTGTAAAAATTGCTCGGTTCCTCCATTTATCTCCTAAAGAACCCACGCTATTTCTCCTAGATGAAATAGCCACTTCCTTGGATATAAATAAGAAATGCCAACTGCAAAAGCTATTTCGCAGGCTAATATCCCAAGGACACTCTATTATCTATGTTGATCATGACATACAGTTGTTAAAACATGCCGACTATATTATAGAACTTGGACCTGGATCTGGAAAATATGGAGGAAAGGTGCTCTTTTCAGGACAACCTAAAGATATAGCGACTTCTAAAAAGTCGGTATTAAAAACATATATAGGTGAATTATAAAGGACGCTCTATAGAGAGGAGATCATAAGCAATACGACAATTGTCACGTTCTTCACTATTTCCTAAACAATGGAAAAAGATAAATTTCTGTAAAAGTAGTTGCCGACGTTCTTGATAACTCAGATGCTCTTCACAAATACCTAATGGGCTACAAAACACTCCAATTAATGCTCGCGGGAATACAGAATCTTCTCGACATCCTGAAAGATGTAAATAAGCTAATGAACTGTCCTCAACAAGTGCTAACCAGTAACCATAAAGAACAAAGGCAACGCTATTATCATCTATCCACAAAGATTCGTCATAATTAGATAAGAGATCGTAAACTTTACTCGCATCTTTCATCCACAAATAAGCAAGCACTTCATAAGACAAAAGATATTCATAACGCTGCTGAGGGGAAATATACTTTTCTACTAGTGGGGTAACTTTGAGAATCTCTTCACCTCTACCACGGATCAAAGCGTCTTTCGCAAACACATCAAACAAATATAAAATCAAAACGGGATCCAAATTTTCAATACGGTCAAAAACCTTTTCTGTAGATTCTCTAAGAGAAATAATCTTTAATCCTGAAAGAAAGAGTAGAAGCTGATCAGGGAGAATTTCTACGATTTCTTCAGTAAATGTCGTTGTTTGAATATTCTCACATAAAATTGCTGAGTATACTTTAATGAACTCTTTATTTCCTGAATCTGCAGCTGTATAAAAAATATCTGCAAGAGCACGATAATCTTTTACATCCCAGGATCTTTGAAATAACCCTGGAAGAAATGATGCAAACCCTGACCAATAACTCAATAGCAATTCCATTTTAGAAGAGCGGAAACCTATAGGAGAAATATCTAAGTTACAAAATAAAGTATCTTGAATCTTTCCATGTAAATTTTGAAGGAAACGCTCTTCCTCAGAAGAATTTATAGATTCAGGAGCAACATGAAGAGCAAGAAGCATAAAAACTAAAGAGATACGATGATGGCTATACAATGCTTCATGCAAACGATAGACAACATGATCACGAACACGAGAAATTTCTGGACGTTGACAATAGCGCTTTAAAGCTAATAATAAGCTTTTAACTTCTTCATTATACTCTTCTAATCTTCGATATACTAAAGCTTTACCGAGATACTCTAAAGGAGCTGCAATGCTATTGTGTAAAGTAGAGAACTCCTCGAGAGCTTGAGTAAACCCCGCAGCATCTTTACTTTCTGAGGCTTTTTCTAATAAAGCAATTCCTATACGAAATTGCGCTTCATACCCTTCCTTACGTCGTGGGAAGGATTCAACAATCCTACGATAAAATGTAATTGCACGATCATATAACTTTTCATTAAGAAAGGCATCAGGAACCGCTAAACAACTGACTTGTAAAGATCCGCTACTTTCTAAAACAACAATATTTCCACAAACATCAGCAACATCCTGAATGATCACCCCAATGCGTCCTCCCCGTGCAGGAAGATAATCCATATGAATCATCCAGACGATATTATTGATAATCAATGACAAACGGTGATTTTGCTTTTCAAAAGCTATGAAAAACTTGGCTTTATTTTCATCTATATTTCGGGAAGTTTTTTGTATCTCCAATCCATTTTTCACCAAGGATACAGACAATACATTTTCCTTAATGTGTAGCCAAAAACCATAACCATGATAGAAATCTCCGTGATCCACATCTTCAGAAGGAGGAAGTAAAATTCCAAAGCCCTCTTCTAATCCCTTCCTTAATAATGTATATTCCAGACGGACTTCAGAAAAACTTTCTATCTTGGAAATCGCTAGGCTATACCATAAAGCTGGTGATACCTCTAGCATTGGAAAATACTTAGATAATAAAATAGGTTCATGAAACTTCCAGCACTCTGCATCTTGAGTATGTAAAACAATCTTAGGGGTCCATTCGGGACTTCCTTGTAGATGTTGTTCTATATCTGCTTTCAAAGCACTTACAGAACGATAACGCACTTTAGGATCCGATGCTAAGGCTCTCATGACTACTTGAGAAAGAAAAGGAGGAATCTCTCGATGAGGGGCAATCTCTTCAGGAAAACTAATTTGATGACGAAGACTGATTTTCTCTCCCTTTTTCTTGCGATAGGGAAAAGATAATGTCAGCATCTGATAAAGAATTACCCCTAGAGCATAAATGTCTGTACTTTCTGAAGCTGGAGTGCCTCTCAAACGTTCAGGAGCCATATAGTCAGGAGTACCCACGATCTTACCAGGAATAGTCATATTGGAAAACAACGATCCCTCAATCGGAATATCAATATCTAAAAGGAAGTCTTCCTCCATTTCTTTAGATAATGCAGCTCCCCAATCTAAAATCACCACCTCACTAAAAAGCCCAAGCAAAATATTATCAGGCTTAAGATCTCGATGAAGAATGCCTCGAGAATGTACATATTCTACAGTAGAACAGATCTTATGAAAAATGGAGAGGAAAGTTCCTACTGATGTTTGCTCAGCAAGATCTTTAGGAAGGGAATCACATTGCCATACACTCTTTAGCAAACTCTTAAGAGTGTATCCCTCTATGTAAGGCATTGTGTAATAAACGGGATCACTATCGCTACAAATCGTAAAAACTGGAACAACCCCAGGATGGACAAGATCAGCAGCAATCTTCGCTTCTCTAAGAAAACGTTTTTTTAATAACTCATTATCAGAAAGATCCTCACGGATCCTCTTAAGAGCAACCTTACGAGAACAAACGGGATCATAGGCTAAATAAACCTCTCCCATACCCCCTTTACCGATCATTCTGATAATATCGTAACGCTGCAAAAGTGCTTTGTCCTCTAGTTCTAAGAAAACGACGCTAGCTTATCAAGAATACTTTGTAATTCCATACGATTATTTTTTAAAATTTCTTCTTTAGAACGTACAAGATCCGGATTAGCCTTTGCTCGGAAATTTTCACTATCCAATAAGCGTGAGACACTTTCGATAACGTTTTCCAAACGTGTTTTCTCTTTTTCTAGTCGATTTTTTTCTTTAATAATTTGTTCTATAGGAACAAATACCCCGAGACGAATACCTTCAACAACTCCTAAACTATAGACACGATCCTTAGGCTCTTCTATCAAATACTGAAGAGAAGCTACCCCACCAAGAGCACACATCATAGGCGCATAAGCCTCGATAGAAATTCCCTCAGGGCAAATAACAAATACTTCTAAAGGAGCTCTGGGATCTAGCTGCATTTCCCCACGAATATTCCTAATAGTATAAACTAACCTTTCTGCAAGAGCGAAAGATTCATGAAGATCCTTAGGAATAGGAATATCTATAGTTTGAGGATAAGGAGCCACTACATAAGATTCTGCTCGCAACATATCTAAAGCATGCCCTGTGATAGCATCAGCACATTGCTTATTAATCTCACCTAGCCGTTCCTTCAGCTTTAGAAATAGCGTTTCTGTAACAAAAGGAGTTATAGGATGTAAAACACCTAAAATATTCACCAGCAAAGCTGTTAATAACTTTTGCTTTGTAAGCCGATCTTCCTCTCTACCCTGCCTTCCATAAAGTATAGGCTTGATAATTTCTATGTATGTAGAACAGAAATCATTCCTAAAAAATTCATACGCCATAGTTGTTATCTTATCGAAAGCATAGTTTTGATATGCAGAATCCAACTGTTGCAACAACTGATTGAATCCATCAAGAATATAGTAATCTTCTAATCCTAAAAGAGTCGTATCTATACCGCTAGCAAGGTCTTCACTCGTTATATTAGAAATATGACCAAAGATAAACCTCGCTCCATTCCAAATCTTATTCGCAAAATTTTTGTATTCCTCAAACAGACGATAGTCAAGATCTATTTGCTCACCACGATTCGCACATGAACATAATGTCATACGAACAGCGTCAGCACCGTACTTAGCAATCATCTCTAAAGGATCAATAACATTACCCTTAGATTTGGAAAGCTTTTCCCATTTTGCCACAACATCTTTAGGAAGAGATTTTCCCATATCATAAGCATGTTTTTCTTCCCCAGAAATGTACGTCCATTCCCCAAGATCATTATAACGCTTGTAAGACTTACCAAAAATTAGTCCGTGCAAGAAAACATCATCAAAAGGTTTCTCTTCAACCATAGCACTGCAAAGCAGCACCATACGCGTCACCCAGAAAAATAGAATATCATGTCCAGTAATGAGAACCGCGGTAGGATAAAATTTCTCCAAATCTCCAGATTCCACATCAGGCCAACCTAAACATGTTAATGGCCAGAGCCCGGAAGAAAACCAAGTATCTAATACATCAGAATCTTGATACCAAGAATCAGGATCTTGAGCAATCTCTTCGGGAATTCCTTCACCATCATAACAGAGCATACGATCTTCATCACTCTTATGATACCATACAGGAATGCGATGTCCCCACCACAACTGCCGGCTAATGCACCAATCACGAAGGTTATTCACCCAAGAGAGATAATTCCGTTTAAATTCTGGAGGAAAAATCTTTATAGAAGCACTGGCTACAAATTCACGTAAAGAATCTCGAAAACTATCTATAGAAACAAACCATTGTTTCGATAAATATGGTTCGATAACCGCTCCCGAACGATAAGACACACCGAACCTCAGTTTATAAGGCTCTTTTTTGACAAACAGCCCCATAGCATCCAGTGCTGTAATAATATCTTCACGAGCTTTCTCTTTACTTAATCCTGCAAATATCCCCCCATTCTCATTGATCTCTCCATTAGGAGTCAGAATATTTACCATAGGTAAATTATGATTGATTCCCGTGCGGTAATCATCTCGATCATGGGCAGGAGTGATTTTTACAGCTCCAGTACCAAACAAAGGATCTACGAATATATCTCCAATTATAGGGATCTCGCGATCTACAAAAGGTAAGTGTACCTTAGCTCCTAATAAATGACTGTAACGCTGATCATCAGGGGAAATAGCGATGGCGGTATCCCCAAGTAATGTTTCTGGACGTGTAGTTGCTACAATGATTTCTTCATCACTATCGACTACTTTATAACGAATGTAGTAAAGCCAACCATCTTTCTCCTCATACTCTACTTCATCATCAGCGAGCGCTGTTTGCAAAACAGGATCCCAGTTAACAAGATAGTATCCTCTATAAATATGCCCCTTATCAAAAAGTACCTTGAAAGCTTTTTTTACAGCACGATTCGCTAACGGTTCCATAGTGAAACGTAATCGAGACCAGTCGCAAGAACATCCCAACTGACGCAACTGAGAAAGAATTACTCCCTCACTCTTCTCTTTCCATTCCCAAACATGTTTTAGGAACTCCTCTCGAGAAAAATCTATACGACGTTTACCCAAGGAAGAATATAAATGTCTTTCTACTACCGTCTGTGTAGCAATACCCGCATGATCTGTACCAGGAACCCAACATACCTCGAATCCCGACATACGCTTATAACGAATGAGAACATCTTGAAGAGTATTCACAAGCGCATGTCCCATATGCAAAATACCCGTAACATTCGGGGGAGGCATAATAATAGCGTAAAGGGGCTTATCACTTGCTGATTGAGCATTGAACATACCCGACTCTTCCCAAAAAGCATAAAGCTTTTCCTCTAATCCTTTAGGATCATAAGCCTTGGGAAATTCATCCTCTTCCATAATTCTATATCCAAATCTTTATAATATTTTTAGATGTCGCAATGGTAAAAACCTAGATCTAAGAAGCATCTACAGAAATAACTTCCATCCAAAGATGATGGCGTCTACTGACTATTTCTCTGTCTCCGCTAGATAAAGAAACCTTATAAGAAACAATACCCTGGCGCTCTTCGTAATCATCACCTTTCAGACAGTAAATACGATAACCAGAAAGTTGACGCACTTCATACGTCAATTTTTCTATCTTTCCATCACCATAGTACACCCAAAGATGTAGAGTTGCGGGGAGCATACTCTGCATCCGATAAGGCAGACTCCAGGTAACAACAACCTGCTGACCGAATATCTCATGAACACAGGCTTGTTCTATACCCAGGTGTGCCGCAGCCCTATAATCATTATCTACAAATTCTGTAAACGAGGATAACGAAGGTTGTGAACACGCTGATAAGCATAGTACTGATACCAGAGGAAATAGAACTATGGTCAATAAGATTTTAGAATAATAATAACGCAAAAACAAAAGCAAAGAGTGCAAACGATTCAACTATCCCAATAGATGCAAAAGATTTACCATAAATAGCTGAAGAACGCGCGTATGCTTGGATAGCACTTACACAACACTTCCCCTGCATTACAGCAGATATTAATAATGCTATACCAACAGAAAGCCCCATAGCAATAGCGCCTATAGCACCAACTTTACCATCTTTAACCCCATCTCTGAGTAAAAGCATGAAAATCAGTCCGTAGATAGATTGTGATGATGGCATCGCCGATAAGCCTATAATCTTTCCATGTCCCTCGTCTATTCGGGACATCACAGCATGTGAAGCCACCCCTGCCATACCACAACCAATGGCGCTGCCTATCATTGCTAAGCCCATGGCGAAAACAGGACCAACAACCGATAAATCAATCATTATGTACCTCTATATCTCAATAATAATATCTCAAGAAAACCTCGAAGAATCAGTTCTTTAGTTATCTTGTTTATAATGTAATTTTTCCAAAGATCACGGATTCTATCAAACCGTAGAATTATTACCTAAATCTATCCCTTGGAATCCACAACCTTATGACATACTACTTTCTTTAAAGGCTGTAGGAGCTTCCCACCCCCATCAAAACTGTAGTGATACCACTCAATAAAGTTTAATCTAAGTCCATGAATGACTCCTCCCATAATGGAAAGAAGTATATTCACCGAATGACCGAATAAAATGATAATAAAAGCTATAGCAGGAGGGAAACGGTTGCTAATCTGCACAATTGTTGTTCCTACCATAGCTCCTGCCAATCCTAATGCGTAGATACGCAGATAAGACAGAACATCTGAGAATACCTGAATAATCGCTGTAATCTCATCAATACCGCTAACACCACGTTGTAAAATAGCACCAGCAACTGCAAGAACTATACCTACAAATACCCCGTAATAACCAATTATTCCTCCGAGATCATAAGGAACGTGAAATAGATAATGAATCAGAGACACGGATTGCAAATACAAAGGTAGATATAGATAGGCTCCGCACATAAAAACAATCCATCCTAAGCCTGAATAACGCTGGCGCATATAACGCAACATTCCCAGGGCCATATGAATTACTCCAACAAATAACGCTAACTCCATTAGAATGTTATCTGTAAATTTATCATAGACAACAGCACGTGCCTCCATCTCTCCACTAGATTTTTCCGTGGCAAGAAGAAACTCTTCAGGACTTTGTTTATCTTTCAATAAAGGATGTTCATTGACTAACTCCTTATATCCTTTAGGATGCTTATCCAGATAATATTCTGCCTTTTTTAAAGCCAACATATGGGTAAGAGAATATTCTCGTAAAGGATTCGAAGGACTTATAGAAATCCCAAAAAATGATGTTGTGGCAAATCCCCAGAAAATACATCCCAACCCCAAAATGGAAAACATCTTTAAGAAACGTGCTAAGGACTTAGAACCTTTAAGCGAACGACGCGCTTTAAACGTTATGAAAAGCGAAGTTGCTAAAAAAACAAGTCCATAACCGCCGTCATTGACGATCATAGAGAAGAAGAAGAAAAACGAGATAAACACCCATAATGAAGGGTCTTTATCCGAAGATGCTGGTGTATCATAAATATTCACCAGATCTTCTCCGATACGTCCAAGACCACTGTTTTCTAAATATGTAGGAACAATCTCGTTAGGATCTGGAGCTACTTTATGTAAGCAAATATCAAACTGGTCACATAGTTGCTCCAGTTCTTGAATATGGTCAGAGATTACCCATCCTGAAACAGAAAAAATCTTACCATCAAAGAGCTCTTCCACACTATCTTCAGCATGTCTTAATCGTTGTTCATTATCATAATCACAAATCCCTTCAAGAACATCTTGACGATAAGCATAAAGTTCACAAATTCTCGATTTCTTAAGATGAATATCTCTTAAAAGAACTGATTCTTTAGATCGTAATTCGTTAACAGAGTTCGGAGCATCGATCTCTGTGAACAGATCTTTTGACAAGCCAACCACACCAATCACAGCATAGTAATCGAAATTATATGCCGTAGACAAGTAGAAGACGTTAGATTGCTCTACTTCTATATCTTGACCATCTACATGTTTTCGATAGAAAAATCTGATTGTCAATCCAGTTTTCCTTGTAAATTCGATAATATCATTAGAAGAAAATACCCCTAAAGGTTTAACTCTTAGAATCTCTTTCCTTAAAGCTTTCGTAGCTTCTGTTAAAGAGAGAAGCTCTTGATGGAGAGAAAATACTTCATCTAGTATCTGCTCAACAGTTAAATCCTCAGATTTTAACAAGGATAAATTAACCGAAGGATATTCCCTTTTCAAACAATTTAGAATTTTTAAACATTCAGAAAAACGACGCAATTTTTCAGAAGTAATAAATCTTTTATCAGAGATGAATTCAACTATTCCAAGTTCTCTACAAGCAGTAAAAAATTCTGATCGATTTCTTCCAATAAAGAGATACTTATCAACATTTACGCGCATTCGGATTCCTCCTTACGCTGCTGTATCTTTTTCTTAGCCATTTTTACTTGGCCAACATCTGTAATGCTGCGATCACTTAGGAAAATCGCAATTTTCTTAATCATTCGTGTGGTCTCTGGAATCAACTTTTTCTCGAAGAGATTTACACGAATGGATACATTTCTTAATTCTTCCTCTAGAATTCTTTGCTTTTCTGTAGCCACCTCAGAACGCACTTTATTAATTACAAACTCTCTAGAGTAGGCTACAAGCATATCAATCCAAATGGGAGTATCTAAAACAGAATAGGATGATTCAGCTAGGATTATATTTCTTACTACAGGAACTTCTACTCCTGTAATATTTTCATAATCCTTCTCAACTTTCTCTATCTTAAAACTATTTGTAATCGCATTAACATAAAGAGGAACACTATAAAGTTCTGCGAAAGCATAAATACTTGCTCTGGCTTCTTCACATGCTTGTATGCTCTCACTAGCCTCTCGGATAGCATTGGCAACTTCCACTTGCAACAGCGCTTTTTTTAATTTTAACGTCGGTAAATATGTTTCCAGACGTGAGAGTTTTACCTTCTCTAAACGATAGGCATTCTTTGTTAGCTTTATCTGTGAAGACATGACTTTGGCCAATACTTATTGATCAATTGTTCCTTTATTCCCACTTCTTCGGAATGGAAACTTTGGGCAAGAATTTTCCAACCAATATCTAAAGCTTCTTCTAAAGGAATATTTACCTCTAAACTCATTAATCGTGTTTCGAAAAGCTCAGCAAATGCCAGTAACTTTTTATCCCAATTTGATAACTTAAATCCCATAGACATTCTTTCAGCAGCTTTTCTAGAATCGGCATACAGCCGTATTAAAGAGTTTGCAAGATCTCCATGATCTTCTCGAGTTACCTTACCAATAACTAATTGCTTCAAACGAGATAAGGAACCAAACGGGTCAATACGATTATTTTTCAGATAAAACTGTCCTTCTGTAATGAATCCAGTGTTATCAGGAACAGGATGAGTAATATCATCCCCGGGCATTGTAGTGACACTAATTAAAGTAATAGATCCACCGTTTGTTATATCCACAGCTTTTTCATAACGCAATGCAAGATCTGAATATAAAGATCCTGGATATCCGCGGTTTGCAGGAATTTGATCCATAGTGATGGCAATTTCTTTTAAAGCATCTGCAAACGCCGTCATGTCTGTAAGTAAGACCAACACATTTTTATTATGATCTACAGCAAATTTCTCAGCACATGCTAAAGCCATATCAGGAATTAAAACACACTCTACAGGTGCATCTACAGCTTTATGAATAAACATCACACATTTATCTGCAAATCCCAATCTCTTGGATTCATCAACAAAAAAGCTATAGTCAACGAACGTTAATCCCATACCACCGATAATTACAATATCAGCATCTGTTTGCGCTGCAATACGCATCAATAAAGCATTGTGATTCTCTCCAGAAGAAGAAAAAATAGGAATCTTTTGCGACTTAACTAAACAATTGAAGACATCAATCATAGGAATATTAGTTTTCACCATATCCCTGGGCACAACACGACAAACAGGGTTAAATGTAGGTGTTGAGATTTCAATCGGATCACCGAAGCATTCTCCCTCACCATCAATCGGCTTACCTACACCATTTAAGCGTCTACCTATTAGAGATTCCCCATAAGTCACCTCCATAGAACGACCTAAAAAGATTACCCTATCTCCTGTTGATAATCCGGAAGTGCCACCAAAAACTTGTAAAGTCACTTTCTTAGCATCAAAGCGCAAAACAGAAGCGTATGAAGATCTTCCATCTACTCTTTCGATTTCCGCTAATTCGCCTAAACGCGCTCCCTCAGCTTCTACGGTTATTAAGTTTCCTTTGATGTCGGTAATTTTTGTATATATTGTCTGCATAACCTTACGCTGTTTGTACCATCTTCGTCTCTAATAACCTAAGAACTACTTCCATCCCTTCTTTGTATTCTTCAGAAAGAAACTTCTGTCCATTTAAGGTTTTGATTTTACTTTGCAGTTCAAGGAAAAAACTCCTCGCATTATCGGGACAATCAAAGCTAAATTTCGCTTCAAAAATACGACTCATTAATGAAAATAACTCAATTTGCCGATCAAAAGGACAATAACAATCTACAGCATCAAAAGCATTCTGTTGGAGATAACAAAAATCATATAACTCAGCTTTTAGGTAGATCTCCATATCATCCATGGGGATACCTTCTTCTCCAACGACTTCCATACGTTTACCAATTTCGGATCCTTCGCGAAGGAAGTAATTTGCTTTTTTGACTGCCTCTCCCCAACCTTGAATCTTATTCTCTAATATATCCCCAACTTGATCTAAATATTTTGACCACGAAATCATCGGATCAATAGAAGGATAACGTCGAGCATCAGCACGAGTCTTAGAAAGACCACAAAAAGCTCCTACTACAGATAAAGTGGCTTGTGTTACAGGCTCTTCAAAATTTCCTCCTGCAGGAGATACAGCACTACATATTGTCAAAGAACCTTCTGACCCATCTTTCATACGCACAGCACCACCACGCTCATAAAAAGCGGCTATTCTTGATGCTAGATAAGCTGGGAAAGCCTCTTCTCCTGGAATTTCTTCTAATCTTCCTGAGATTTCTCTCAATGCTTGAGCCCATCGCGACGTCGAATCAGCAAGTAAAAGCACATGTAGACCCATCTGTCTATAATATTCTGCAATAGTAATCCCCAGATAGATTGAAGATTCCCTAGCTGCTACAGGCATGGAAGAAGTATTACAAATAATACACGTTCTATGCATTAAAGACTTTCCGGTATGAGGATCTGTAAGGTGAGGGAATTCTTGTAATACCTCCACCACTTCACCAGCACGTTCTCCACATGCACAAAGAATAACAATATCTACAGCAGCATACTTAGATAAATGGTGTTGCAAAACTGTTTTTCCCGCACCAAACGGACCGGGAGTACAAAATGTCCCACCCTTCAATACAGGAATTTGCGTATCCAAAATACGTACACCTACGTCCATAATCTCATGACAGGGCACCTTATCTCCTTGGATAAATGCCTGCTTAATTGGCCACTTCTGAACCATAGTAAAGCTGTATTCTTTCCCATCTGCATCTCGAGCTTTAGCAATTACCGTATCAACGCTATAGCTACCTTCGGAAATTACCCAAGTAATGGTTACATCTTTAAAACAAGAAAACGGCACCATAATTTTATGGTTAAAGTACCCTTCTTTCACAAAACCTAGAGCATCCCCACGAAAAAGAATATCCCCTACAACAGCTTTTGGCGTATATTCCCACAATGTATGCTTACAAAGAGCATTAACATACTCTCCTCGTTTCAAAAAGAAGCTATTCTCTGCCAACACCTGTAGACGGTTTTGCAATCCGTCAAAAATTCCTTGTAACAATCCTGGACCTAATTCTGCTTCTAATAAGTGCCCTGAGAAAGTCACTAAAGCTCCTCGGCAAACGTCTTGAGTATCTTCAAAAACCTGAATTTTAACCTCTTGACCAATAACCTCAATAACTTCAGCTTTTAACCATGTGTCATTAACGCTAACATAAGCAACTTCTCCTTGACGCACGTGTCCATCAAAACGCACACGCAATAAATTGCCGTAGGCCTCTACAACATATCCCTGAGTTGTTTGTCCTGAAGTTGCTACCATGTGATTGCCTTTTCCATAGAATTAATAATGTTTTTGCCTTTCTCTAAATTTACCATACTATTGCGAATGGCAAATAAATATGCTGCAACCCTTGCTAAAACTGCATTTGCATCAAAATATTTATCACGATACATCTCCTCAATTTTATGAAACTCGTAAAGAGACAAGGTACGGTTCAATGTATGAGGTAAACGTCCATAATCTTGTAATACATCATTCAAATCTGAAAATTCTCCTGGAAGCTCGTAATTAGGAGCATCTTTTTGCATCAAAACTTGAAGTACTACAGGATCGGAGCTATCTTCATCTCTCAATACATAAGAGACATCAAGTTTCATAATTCGAGAGCGAAATCCTGCTAGAATAATGCGTAAATTTTGCTTGAACGTAAAATACGTACGAAGAAACTCAGAAGAGCTATGTTGGTAATGTGATAGAAATTCCCTAACTAATGAAGAAAAATTGTCCACACGCTCTTTAGGAGTCTTGTATTGCAAGAGAAAGTCCTTAAAAAAATCCTCAAATTCACAATCATCCGACCATTGTTGAAGATTCACCATACTCTCAACATTCTCTTGTGTTACGATACCATAAGAATGCGGCAAAGGTTTCCCGGACCAAAAAAAGGCAAAATTTTCAAAATCAAAAAAGCGTTTTAAAATAACGTAATACCCTAGATCTTGATCAGATAAATTTAAATGAAGTAGATCATCAAGAATATCAAAAGAATAGACGGGCCGAGACTCAGGAAACTGAGGAAGAAAAAACGACGATAAAAAGTAGTATTGAGTCATGGTAATAACTCTAAAATTGGTTAGGACTCCGCATTTGAGAAAAAAAACTAAGAGCCCTGAAATATCATTTCACGAAAATCTTTTTGCAAATAACGCATTAAAAGATCAAGCAAGGTATCCGAACTAAGATCTAAAACCCAGTTCTTGTCTTCAACTTTTAATTGAACACCGCCGATAAATTTACCGATAGCTACTCCCTTACCTTTGAGTTTTGCTAATACGGATTTTCCTAGGAGTTCATTAACAGCTCTTGTCGCCACGTGTTTACCGATATAAGCTGTAAGATCCCCGGAAATGCCTTGGTCTTCTATAGCCTGTATCAACGCTGCAACAAGTTTAGCAGACGCCTCTGGATCAGCTAAAGCATTGTCTAGCCATTCCGCTAAGGATTCTTTAAAGACTTTGTTTTCTATAGCTTGTTTTAAACTTTCTAAGGAACGCTTTCCTGCTTGAGCTAAAGCAGACTCTCCTTGTTTTAGCTTACTGTCAACTTCTTGTTGAGCTGAAGCAATAACCTGAGCAGCTCGTTCCTGAGCTTCGTCAATTATCCTTTTCGCCTGTTCCTTTGCATTACGCACAATAGCGTCCGCTTCATCTTCAGCAGGCTTTAAAGTTTCTATTCGTAGAGCATCGCAGATTTGCTTTAATTTGTCTTCTGCACCGAGATCTGCCATATCATTGCTACCATGAGAAAACAGCGTTTATCTTAAAAAAAAATTCGATTATAATCCAACAGGTTATAGCATTAGATCATTTAAATAAAATTAAATAAAAGATTCCCATGAAACTTCATGCTCTTATTTCTTTTCTGTTTGCTAGTTTTTCTCTCATAGCAAGTGCAAATCCTCAAATACAAAGAATACCACAAAACAACGCAAAACAGTCTTACAGATCTCCCTCAAGCGTTTCCCAACGAAGAGCATTGAAAAGATCACAAACTATTGTTCCTAATGGAACTGCTTCACGCTATGTTGCAAAAAAAGCGAATAAAAATAGAAGAACAACAAAGACAGAAGAAGCAAAACACTTAGTTTCATGGATTTCTTATTCTAGTGATGCGTATTCAATTCGCATTCCAAATAACTGGCAATGTATAAATGATAAAACACAACTCCCTGAAAAACTGGATGTAGTGTTTATTGGACAAGGAATAGGCTCGTTAACTCCTACGATCAATATTTCTCAAGAAATTACATCTAAAAATCAAACTGAATATATTGGAGAGATCCTTGCATATCATAAAGCTAATGAAATGACGTTAGAATCTTCTGTATTCACTCACATTCAATCTGCTAACGGGGAATTCACTATTATTAAAACAGAAAAAAATTCTTCTTGGGGCAAGGTTTTTTGCCTGCAAGGAGTTGCGGTTATCAACCATAAAGCCTATATTTTTACAAGCACAGCCACCTTGGATGATTATCCCAATGTGTCTTTGATTTTCTTAAAAACAGTTTCTTCATTTAAGATTTCGGCAAAAGAAGCAACTTCTGGAGACGCAATCCTCGAAGAAGCTTTGAAAGCTCTTCAAGCAGAAATAGAATAATATTCAGAATTTTTAAACTAAGTACGCATTCTCTTTATGTAAGACTTCTCTTTTAAGAGCATCGAAAATAAAGCGAATTGCTATCTTCTTCCCTTCATCAATAGTTAAATTGAAAACCACGGGGAATCTTGAAAAGAGCAGTTGGAAAGGGATCTCTACAGCACTATCTTGAATAGAGACAGAAACAGCAGCATTTCCTAAGATAGATGAGGCTTCATGAATCCTCAAACATAATGCAGCGAATTGACGAATAGAGTTTCGCATTGATGGGTCGAAGGTATATGTAGAAGAACAACAACTACAAGCTAGGACTTCCTCCAAGCTAAATACAGAAAAAGAAACTTCTCCTTCGCAGCAGCACGGACAGGAAAAAACAAGTAACGAGTTATAGTTCATCTTATCTTCTTTAATTTGCCTTTAAAGTACTTATATCAACTCAAAGACAGTTTTTCTTACGCATCTTGGGCAGCTATTTGCTTAATGAATTCTGTAACCGCTGCTTCAAGAATTTGAGTATCACCAGAAAATATACGAATACCCTCAGCAAGTTTCTCGGTAGCCATAGCATCTTCATTCATTAAGAAACGAAATACACTTTCTGTCAATTCAACAGATTGAACATCTAATTTCTTAGCAGCTGTAACATCTAATTTTTTTGTAACCGCTGATTGATCCTTTTTCAATTCATCTAACAACTTCGGAGAAACTGTTAGCAAATCACATCCTGCTAGAGCTAATACCTGTTCTTTAGAACGGAAAGAGGCCGCCATGATTTGTGTAGGAATATCAAACTTCTTATAATATGTATAGATATTGGACACAGAAGCTACACCTGGATCGGCTTCTATAGAGTAACCCTCGTCTCCATAAGCAGCTATCCACCAATCATAAATACGACCAACAAACGGTGAAATCAATGTTGCTTTTGCTTGAGCAGCAGCAATAGCCTGAATCAAATTAAAAACAAGAGTGACATTACAAGCAATACCTTGTTTTTCTAGAACTTCTACAGCTTGAATTCCTTCCCAAGTACCAGGAATTTTAACTAAAAGACGTTTCTTATCACCACCAGCAGCAGCAAATAATTCACTTAGGAAAATAGCTCTTTGAATCATTGCTTCTGTATTAAACGAAAGGCGCGCATCAATTTCCAAAGAAACCCTACCCGGAATACAGTTAAGAATTTCCAAACCAAAATTCACCTGTATTTTGTCTAAAACAAAAGTTAAAGTTTGAATGTCATCGCCGTTTTGTCGAATTCCCCAAGCAATCGCTTCGGTTAGCAATTCTTGATACTTCGGCTCTTGCGCAACTTTAAGAATAAGAGATGGATTCGTCGTTGCATCTTGAGATCCTGAAAACTTAACTAACTCTGGATCACCAGTATCACAAACAAGAACACTCAAGAGTTTTAGTTGCTCGAATTGGCTAGACATAAGCACCCTATTATCACTATTCGTCTTTCGGTGAGGCTACCAAAAAAAAACATTACTATCAAGGAGGTTATGAATCAAAACTTAACCTCCTACTCCGATCATTAAAGCCTAAAGCCTAGCTAACAAGCGCATTCAGATTCGCTTACAAAGTCAAAAACAAGATCCTCTTGTTCTTTTTCTAAGTATTGTTTAATCCGCTTATGCGTATCGAACCCAGTACCGCCAGGAATCATATGCCCCATAATGACATTTTCTTTGAACCCTAAGAGATAGTCAGTTTTACTACTGCAAGCAGCATCAGTTAATACCCGAGTCGTATCTTGGAAGGATGCCGCAGAAATAAAGGATTCTGTACCCAACGAAGCTTTGGTAATTCCTAACAATACAGGAACAGCTTGAGCTGGTTTACCACCATCTTCTTCTGTACGTCTATTTTCTTCGTAAAACTCTTTCTTATTAACTTCTTCACCAAAGAGTAAAGTTGTATCGCCTGGATCAGTAATCCGAACTTTTTGTAACATCTGACGAACAATAATTTCAATATGTTTATCATTAATGTCCACACCTTGTAGACGATAAACTTCTTGAACTTCGTTTACCAAATACTTCTGTAATTCACGAACACCACAGATTTCTAAGATTTCATGAGGAACAACCAAACCATCTGTAAGCTGTTGCCCTTTCATCACATTATCTCCACGTTGAACAATCAAGTGTTTGGTCAATGGAATAAGATGTTCTTCTTCCATTCCTGTGATTTCATCACGAACAACAAGAATACGTTTATTCTTCTGAATTCCTTTAAAATCTACAACACCATCAATCTTAGCAATATCTGCGGCATCTTCGGGCTTTCTAGCTTCAACCAGTTCAGCAACCCTAGGTAAACCACCAGTAATATCCTTAGTCTTAATTGCTCCACGAGGTAATCTAGCTAACAACATACCCGGATCGACTTGTTGGTTTTCTTCCACAGAAATAATAGCTCCGGAAGGAATCGCGTATGTTCCAACCAATTCTGTTAAGCCAGCATCAGAGTAAATAGCAATTTGAGGATGTAATTCCCCACGATGTTGTTTAACAATAAGTTCAACTAATCCTGTATTTTTATTGACGACTTTCTCTGTAGAAATACCTTCTACTAAGTCTTCATATTTTATAAAACCAGGTTTATCGCAGATAATTGGGATATTATGTAGTTCAACTTCCGCTATTCTTTGACCCGAAGATATCTTCTCACCATCGCCAACTAAAATCTTCACACCAACCTCTACTGGATAAGTCTCTAAACTTTCTATAGATTTGGTACTTAAAAGTTTCTTATATTCTTCTAGATTACGTCCTTCGTCACGAACAATATGAATAGCTCCCTTCTTGTTCAATACAAGATGGTTTCCATCTTGACCTACAACCACTCGTAGATCCATATACACCAAAATACCGTCATTATCTGTAACAATTTCTGGAGTTGAGGATGTCGCAGCAATACCTCCAAGGTGGAACGTTCTCATTGTCAACTGTGTTCCCGGTTCCCCAATGGATTGGGCAGCAATAATACCTACAGCTTCCCCTAAACCAATAAGACGACCATTAGCGAGATTTAATCCATAGCATTTAGCGCAAACACCACGACGGCTTTCACAAGTAAGTGTGGAACGAATTTTAATGCTTTCAATACCAGCATCGTCGATAAGCTCTGCTTGAGCAGATGTAACAACATCTCCGTTCTTAGCAAGAAGCTTGCTCTTATCTCCTGGCTGATAAATATCTTCCGACACTGTACGACCATAGATACGATCTTTCAAGGGTAAAAGCTCTTCAGAGCCTTGGCGAATCGCAGAAATTTCAATATGATTCAAGGTTCCACAGTCTTTCTCTGTAATAATCACATCTTGAGCTACGTCAACAAGTCTTCGAGTTAAGTATCCGGAGTCCGCTGTTTTTAAGGCGGTATCGGCTAAACCTTTTCTAGCACCGTGAGAGGAAATGGAGTATTCAAGAACTGTTAATCCTTCGCGGAAATTCGAAGTAATAGGTGATTCAATAATTGCTCCGTTTGGCTTCGCCATCAAACCACGTAAGGCTCCTAACTGTTTTAACTGAGACTTATTACCTCGAGCTCCAGAGTCAATCATCAAGAATAAAGGATTGTGCTTACTCTTCGCTTGTTTGCTGATCTCAACATAAAGAGCGTCTGACAATAACTCGGAAACTTCTGTCCAAATACTAATAGTTTTGGAATGACGTTCCCCATCCGTGATAATACCATCATCATATTGCTTCTTAACAACTGCAACTTTATCGTAAGCTTCTTTAAGAATATCACTCTTAATTTCAGGAATTCTAACATCCTTTAATCCCATAGAAATCGCAGCTTTCGTTGCTTGGATAAATCCTAAATCTTTAAGATCATCTAAAAAACGCACAGTAGCTTCAAGACCGACTTTCTTATAACATTGTAAAATTAATTCACTGATACGCTTACTTGGCATACTATAATTTTGAAATCCTAATTCCTTGGGAACAATTCTATTAAACAGAACTCTTCCTGGGGTGGTTTCAATAATCTGACCATCGATACGCACTTTAATTTTTTCATGAATATGGATACCGCGTCCGGTTTCATCACAACGATTACCTATACGTTCATCGAGAAATCCACCTGTATACAATGCTCGCAATACTTCAGTAAGATCTCTGAAGATCTTAATTTTCCCTCCGTGATCTTCTGGGAAATACGTAGGATCAGCCATTAGATAATAAATACCTAATGTCATGTCTTTAGAAGGTGTTGCAACAGGTTTTCCTGAAGATGGTAAAAAGATATTATCAGGAGCCATCATCAAAACCTTAGCTTCTAGCTGTGCTTCGATAGATAATGGCACGTGAACAGCCATTTGGTCTCCGTCAAAGTCAGCGTTGAAAGCTGCGCATACTAATGGGTGGACACGAATCGCTTTACCTTCAATCAATACGGGTTCAAAAGCTTGTATCCCTAAACGGTGAAGAGTGGGTGCTCGGTTAAGCAATACGGGATGACCTTTAATAATTTCTTCTAAAACATCCCAAACTTCAGGAGCTCCGCGTTGAATCATTTTCTTAGCAGAACGGATAGTATAGACACTACCTTGATCTTTGAGTCTTTTAATGATAAACGGCTCGAACAATTCAAGAGCCATTTCTTTAGGCAGACCGCATTGATTAAATTTCAATTCAGGACCAACGATAATAACAGAACGTCCAGAATAGTCGACTCTCTTACCCAAGAGGTTTTGTCGGAAGCGTCCATTTTTCCCTTTCAACATTTCAGAAAGAGATTTTAAAGGACGATTTCCTGCTCCCATTACAGGATGTCCGTGACGACCATTATCAAATAACGCATCCACTGCTTCCTGTAGCATACGTTTTTCATTACGAACAATCACTTCCGGAGTTTTTAATCTTAAAATAGCCTTCAAACGATTGTTACGATTGATTACACGACGATATAAATCGTTTAAATCAGAAGTAGCAAACCTTCCACCATCTAAGGGAACTAATGGACGAAGATCAGGTGGAACAACAGGAACGCTTTTTAAAACCATCCATTCAGGATGATTAGAAGAGGAAACAAAACCTTCAATAATCTTTAATCGTTTAGCAAGTTTCATTCTAGCTTGCTGAGATTTTGTTTTTCGCAAACGATCCTTAAGCTCTTTTAATAAACTTTGAAGATCCTCTGATTTTAATAAATCATAGATAGCTTCTCCACCCATTTTAGCTACAAAAGCATCTTTACCCCACTTCTCAATGACTTCTCGATATTGAGCGTCATTTAAAAGCTGTTTCTTATTTAGATCTGTCTTACCTGGATCGATAACTACGTATTCTTCATAATAGATAATCCTTTCAAGATCAGATGCAGTCATTCCTAAGACATTACCTATTCTTGAAGGTGTAGTCTTGAAAAACCATATATGCACAATAGGTACTGCTAGCTCTATATGAGCCATACGTTCACGACGCACTTTAGAAAGAGTCACCTCTACTCCGCAGCGATCACAAACAATCCCTTTGTGTTTTATCTTCTTATATTTACCACAACAACATTCCCAATCCTTTGTAGGACCGAAAATCTTTTCGCAAAATAGTCCACCCTTTTCAGGTTTAAACGTACGGTAATTGATTGTTTCAGGCTTCTTAATTTCCCCACAAGACCACTTATCGCGAATAGTAATATCTGAGGCAATCCCAATTTCTAATTTATCAAATAGCCCCTCTTTAGATAGAGCGACATTGTCTCGAGAACCTTCTCCGAACATTATTGTTTTTCTCCAATAAGTGATTTGTTAAGCATCTACTACCATAGGACGGACATCAAGTCCTAAACCTTGCATTTCTTTAATTAAAACGTTAAACGACTCAGGTGTACCTGATTTAAGAAGATTTTCTCCTTTAACAATAGATTCGTAAATCCTTGTTCGTCCAGAAACGTCATCAGATTTTACTGTGAGAATCTCTTGGAGCATATGAGCTACCCCATAAGCTTCTAAAGCCCACACTTCCATCTCCCCAAATCTTTGCCCTCCCATCTGAGCTTTACCTCCAAGAGGCTGCTGAGTTACTAGAGAATAGGGCCCAATAGATCTGGCATGAATTTTATCTGCAATCAAGTGGCTGAGTTTCAACATATAAATGCAGCCAATAACTACAGTATTATCGAATCTCTCTCCCGTCTTTCCATCATATAGGTAAGACTTGCCGTCTGCAGGTAATCCTTGCTCGATCATCATGTCCCAAATACGAGATTCTGGGAATCCTTCAAACACTGGAGTTTTTACATGAATGCCAGCAGTTTTTGCAGCATAACCAAGATGTGTTTCTAATACTTGGCCTAAGTTCATTCTCGAAGGCACCCCAAGAGGATTTAAGATCATCTGTACAGTTTCACCATTAGCTAAATATGGCATATCAGCTTCAGGAACGATCTTAGAAACAACGCCTTTGTTTCCATGACGTCCAGCCATTTTATCTCCAACCTGAAGTTTTCTTTTTGAAGCTACATATACTTTAACCTGACGAATCACGCCGTGATCAAGATCAGCATCTCCCTCACGGATATGCTCAACTTCTGTTTTATAATTGACTTCCAGACGTTGTAGAGAAGTCTCATAATCGGAAAGCAGACCTTTTAAGACATCGTACATTTCACAAGGAGGCATAAGAAGGTCGACTAAAGACTCTTGTTCAAGAAGTTCTATAGTCTCTTGATCAAATACTGTACCTTCTTGAACCAAGATATCTGCTGTACGACGGTGAATAATCGAAGCTGGAGCTTTCTCATTAAGCAATAACGCTCCGAGTTTCTCACGATATTCAGTCTTCAATACTGAAACTTGATTCTTATAACCTTTCTGTAAATCTTTTAAATGAACGGCTTCTTCTACAAGTTCATCATCACTCTTAGAAAGCCTGTCTTTTCTACTAAAGACCTTAACATCCATGACGACCCCTTCTGTACCTGGAGGCACAGTCAAAGAAGCATCTTTGACATCAGCAGCTTTCTCGCCAAAAATAGCTCGTAGCAGACGTTCTTCAGGAGCGAGTTCTGTTTCTGATTTCGGAGTGATTTTACCGACAAGAATATCGCCTGGTTTTACTTCAGCACCAATCCGAATAATTCCGTCTTCACCTAAATTTGCCAAAACTTCCTCAGAAACATTAGGAATATCACGAGTAATCTCTTCTTTTCCTAATTTTGTATCTCTAGCTGTCAGTTCGAATTCTTCAATATAAATCGAGGTATAGGCATCTTGCTTAATGAGCTTTTCAGAAATAATAATCGCATCCTCAAAGTTGTATCCATACCACGGCATAAAGGCAACCAAGATGTTCTTTCCTAAAGCAAGTTCTCCTTGATCTGTAGCAGGGCCGTCAGCAATAACATCACCTTTAACCACTACATCTCCAACCCTACATAAAGGTCGTTGGTTGATGCACGTACCTGAATTTGATCTTAAGAACTTTTTAAGATCATAAGTACGTTTTAATGTCGGATTATGTCTAGCGGCAATAACTATCTTATAACCGTCAACATAGTCAACAACTCCGTCTTCTTCAGCAACAACAATAGCTCCAGAATCCTTAGCGGCACGAGATTCTAATCCCGTTCCAACAATAGGAGCTTCAGTTTTTAACAAAGGTACAGCTTGACGTTGCATGTTTGATCCCATGAGAGCACGGTTAGCGTCATCATGTTCTAAAAATGGGATCAGACCTGTAACAATTGACACCAATTGTTTCGGAGAAACGTCCATATGTGTAACGGTACTTGTATCAGCTTCAAAAGCCTCTCCTCGACACCTTGCCCAACATACAGGATCCACAAACATATTATATTCATCTAAAGTTGCCGAAGCCTGAGCAATCACACATTCTTCTTCAACATCAGCAGTCATGTATTCGATTTCATCTGTAACAATACCATCTCTAACAATACGGTATGGAGTCTCAATAAATCCAAATTCATTAATTTTTGCGAAAGAAGAAAGCGAAGTAATTAAACCAATATTCGGTCCTTCTGGAGTCTCAATTGGACAAATACGTCCGTAGTGACTCGCATGCACGTCACGAACTTCAAATCCAGCTCTTTCCCTATTTAAACCTCCAGGACCCAAAGCTGATAAACGACGCTTGTGCGTTAATTCCGCTACGGGATTAGTTTGATCCATAAATTGAGAAAGTTGAGAACGACCGAAAAAGTCTTTCAAAACACTTGCAAGACCCTTAGCTGAGATAATCTTTCCAGGAATTAATGTATCGGAAGAAAAATCAAATAAATTCATTCTCTCACGAACAATTTTTTCCATTCTAGCCAAGCCTGAGCGACATTGGTTTTGAATTAATTCCCCTACAGAACGCACACGACGATTTGCTAAATGGTCAATATCATCAATGGAAGCTTTTTCATCACCCATTTTTAAACGGATAAGATACTTCAAAGCACCAATAACATCTTCTTTTCTTAGCGTAACTTGTGATAGAGACTCATCATCCATTGGGAATCCAAGTTTTCTATTCAACTTATAACGACCCACTCTTCCTAAGTTATAGCGCTTAGAATCGAAGAATAGACGCATAATTGTAGATCTGGCATTCGCTAATGTTGCAGGCTCGCCTGGACGCAATCTTCGATAGAAATCTTTTAAAGCAGCTTCATAAGAGTCTGTTGGATCTTTTGCCAACATTTTGATGATAGGGTGATTCTCATCTGCCTCTAGAGCTATCTTTAAAGTTGAAATATCGGCGTCCAGCATGCGTTTTAACATTGCTGTGCTAAGTTTTTCACCAGCTTTTCCGTAAACCAGTGAAGAAACTTCGTCAAGAACATTGTCAGCTAAAATCTTACCAACTAAAAGAGTAAAATCTTTTTCACTCTTTAAAGAGCGTTCTTCTATTTGGAAAAATTCTTCAATAATATCAGCATCGGACGAATACCCTAAAGCACGAATAAACGTCATAGCTAAAATTTTGCGACGACGTTTTTTTCTATCAATATGAATATAAATTAAATCGTTGATATCAAAAATAGCTTCTAACCAACTACCTCGATAAGGAATAATTCTAAAAGAAAATAAAATATTTCCTTTAGAATGTTTTTCTTGTTCAAAGTTAATTCCTGGAGATCTGTGTACCTGAGAAACAACGACTCTTTCAGCACCGTTAATAATAAAGGTACCTTTATCTGTCATAATGGGTATAGTTCCCATATAGACTTCTTCTTCTTTGATTCCTGTTTCATCAGTCAAACGGAAACGAACTTTTAGAGTTACGCTATAGGTGATTCCTCTACGAATACACTCATCAGGGGAGTATTTTGGCACACCTAAATTATAAGACAGATACTCTAAGATAGTAGCTTCGTTATAAGATTTAATTGGAAAAATCTCTCTGAAAACTTCTTCAAGGCCGACATTATCGCGCTCTTCCGCAAGCTTCCCAATCTGAAGAAATTGCTTGTATGACTTAATTTGAATTTCAATAAGATTTGGAAGATCTAAGATATCTTCCTTTTTTTTGACGCTAACCCGCTCCGGGCATTTGAACATGCGAGCTCTCCTAAGACTATTGTGATGCCAAAAGACTTCCCTTAAACAAGCCTACGTATGCTTGTTAAGGGAGTATTACGATTGTATACATGATAAAAAAAGAAAAGAAAAATCTTATAGATTTTTCTTTTCTATAGATTACAAGCCTTTAAAAGAAGCTTTTGCTCCAGCATCTTGTAATTTTTTAACAGTATCCTCAGCATCAGACTTAGAAGTTTTTTCCTTAACAGTTTTAGGTAAGCCTTCTGTCATTTCTTTAGCTTCTTTTAAAGCTAATCCAGTAATTTCTCGGACAACTTTTAAAACACCGATTTTTTTATCTGCAGGAACATCTTCTAAGGTCACAGCGAATTCTGTTGGCTCAGCAGGAGCGGCATCACCACCTCCAACAGCAGCGCCAGCAGCAATAGCCATCATAGGAGCAGCGGCAGTGACATCCCATTTTTCTTCTAACAATTTTTTTAAAGCAGCTAGTTCTAATACTGTTAAGTTGCTTAATGTCTCTACTAAAGTTTCCAAACTTTGTGTCGTCACTTTTGTCACCCTTACTTAATTTGAGAGTTTTAACATTCTTCTTAGTTTTTTTGTGTTTTCTGGTCGATACAGGAGATAACACCAGAAAGAGCTGAACCCATAATTCCAACAACCTGAGACATAGGAGCAGCTAACAGTCCTACAATTTGTTGTCTCAATTCTTTTACTGAAGGTAATTTGGCAACAGCCTCTACTTCCTTACCCGACAAGTTAGCGCTATCAATTCGCCCGGCTAGAAAAACTAGTGAATCGTTATGTTGTTTATTAAAATCTAATACTTGTTTTGCTGCAGAAACAGCATCATCATAAGCAAATACTACGCCTAGATGTCCTCCGGCATCCGAAGAATCTATGTCAAAACCAGCACTTTCCATGGCTTTGAAAAAAATTCTCTTTTTCAACACTTCAAATTCTGCAGAAACTCCGGAGAGTGAATTGCGAAACTCTCTAGAATATGCTGCAGTAAATCCAAGATATCTTAATAAAATAAAACCCTGGGATGCGGAGATTTTCTCTTCTACCTCTTGAAGGAGTAATTTCTTTTCTTCTTTCATTTTCCCTCTTGAATTAAGACGCCATTAACTCTCTAGTATCTATAGAAATACCCGGCCCCATAGTTGAAGAAACGGTGAATGATACTAGATACTGCCCCTTAGCTGCCGGCGGCTTAGCTTTGATTAAAGCAGAACATAAAGCTTCGATATTTTCTTTAAGAAGGTTTCCATCAAATGATAGCTTACCTACACCAGCGTTGCACACTCCCGCGCGATCTGCTTTAAATTCAATTTTTCCCTTGCGCAATTCAGCAATGGCTTTAGCAACATCCATAGTTACTGTACCAGCTTTAGGTGTAGGCATAAGATTTCTAGGCCCTAAAACTTTACCTAATTTTCCAACTTCACGCATCATATCTGGAGTAGCTACAGCGACATCAAAGTCAACCCAACCACCCTTGATTCTTTCAACAAGATCATCACTACCCACGAAATCAGCTCCGGCATCCAACGCCTCTTTAGCTTTTTCTCCAGCAGCAAATACAAGAATTTTTAAAGTTTTTCCTGTGCCATTAGGCAGGGAAACAGATCCACGAATTTGTTGATCACTTTTCTTTGGATCTATGCCCAATTTGATAGATACGTCAACAGTTTGATCAAAGCGCACTGTGGGGCATTGTTTTAAAATGTCTATAGCTTCTTGCAAAGAATATGACTTTGAAAAATCATAGCTTTTTAAGATGCCTCGTATACGTTTTCCATGTTTTGTCATAATTATGCAGCCCTAGTTACAATTTACTCGACGTCTATACCCATACTTCGGGCTGTTCCTTCGACCATCCGTTTTGCTGAGTCAAGAAGAACGACGTCCATATCTTTCATTTTTTGTTCGGCAATAGCTATCACCTGTGCCTGAGTCAATTTTCCAACTTTATTTCTGTTAGGAATTTTAGATCCAGACTCTAGATTCAATGCCTTTTTGATCAAAGAAGATACGGGAGGTTGTTTGGTTATGAATGTAAAAGTTTTATCTGAATAAACAGTAATTACTACAGGCAATAAGTCTCCAGGACGATCCTGCGTTGCAGCATTAAACTCTTTACAAAATCCCATAATATTTACACCGGCGGCACCTAAAGCAGGTCCTATAGGAGGAGCTGGATTGGCTTTACCACCAGGAATTTGCAGTTTAATTAACTTAATTACCTTTTTATTCGACATACTAAACCTTACTCTATCTTGACGTCCCTCTATGAATAAAGGGGAAGAAACGAAAAACTAAAATTATAAGAAGATAGAGAATAAGAATACACAGATTTTCTTACTCTTATTCACTTTCTTGTTCCAGAGCAACCTCTTCCACTTGCCAAAACTCTAAATCATCAACACGAGTTTCTCTTCCAAAGATGGATACCATAACGCTGAGACGCCCCTTATCATGGAAAACTTCAGAAACAACACCAATGAAGTTTACAAAAACACCATCATTAATTTTAACCCTAGAGCCCACATCAAATTTATGTTTTTGTACAACGCCAGCTTTCTTCTCTTCGATATCCTTTAAAATATTTCTTACTTCATCTTCAGATAAAGCTAGAGGAACTCCTCCACCTAAAAATTCCACAACACCAGGATTATTCTTTACATATAACCAAGACTCATCCGTGAGATGCATTTTAATTAACAGGTACCCCGGCCAGATGAACTTCTCGACTACTTTATGTTCACCTTTTTTTACTTCCATAACGTTTTCTATAGGCAAGACAATTTCTTCTATAAAATCCGTCATTCCACATGATTCTTTAAAATCTTCTAAAGCTTTTTTAACTTTTTTTTCTTGAGCCGTAAAAACTTGAACGACATACCACTTAAACATGCAACTAACCAAACAAAAAGCCTGTTATACTACTTAGCAAGGTAAGTAGCTTACGAAACACTAGATCCACACAATATATAGAAAAGCCTAAGCCAAAAATACTTGCTATCACGATTTTAACGTATCTTTTTAGATCGCGCTTACTGACCCATTCAATTTTTTTAATTTCGTCTAGAAAGCCAGCCCCTGCTTGCTTTTTAGCTTTAGAGATTTTTTTAGAGAGTGTCTCTTGATGATTGCGTTGTTTCATAAGCGAATTTCTAGATCAAAAATTAAGTCTATACGGGTGCGAAGGGAGTCGAACCCCCGACCGGCGGCTTTGGAGGCCACTGCTCTACCAGCTAAGCTACACACCCAAAAAAGCATGATTAAGACCTGAGACCTCAATCATGCTTATAAATTTACCTATAATTAGGCAATAATTTTTGAAATCGTTCCAGCACCGATTGTACGACCACCTTCACGAATAGCAAATCTCATGCCTTCTTCTAGAGCTACTGGGCTAATTAATTGAACATCGAATTCAACGTTATCGCCTGGCATAACCATTTCTGTACCCTCTGGAAGAGTTACAACACCTGTCACATCTGTTGTACGGAAGAAGAATTGTGGTCTGTATCCAGTGAAGAAAGGTTTATGACGTCCGCCTTCTTCTTTTTGTAGGATATAAACAGCACCTTTAAATTGTGTATGAGATTTTACACTGTTAGGCTGGCAAATAACCATACCACGCTCAACATCATTCTTACCGATACCTCTGAGAAGCAGACCAACGTTTTCACCTGCTTGTCCCTCTGGAAGTTCTTTTCTGAACATTTCCACACCAGTAACAATAGTCTCTCTAGTATCCCTCAAACCAACGATCTGTACTTTATCACCAACTTTAACAATTCCACGCTCAATACGTCCTGTTACCACAGTACCACGACCTGAAATAGAGAATACGTCTTCAATTGGCATCAAGAAAGGTTTATCCACTTCACGTTCTGGCGTGGGGATGTTATCGTCTACAGCCTGCATTAATTCACGAATTTTTTCGACGTAGCTCGCATCGCCTTCTAAAGCCTTTAAAGCAGAACCACGAATGATTGGACAACCCTTATAGCCTTTTTCCTCTAGAAGCTCAGCTAATTCCATTTCAACTAAATCTACAAGCTCAGCATCTTCTTGAGAAATCATATCGATCTTATTAAGGAAAACAACGATGTAAGGAACGCCAACCTGTCTTGCCAAAAGAATATGTTCTTTTGTCTGAGGCATCGCACCGTCAGTAGCTGAAACAACAAGAATTGCACCGTCCATCTGGGCAGCACCCGTAATCATGTTTTTAACGTAGTCGGCGTGACCCGGGCAGTCTACGTGGGCATAGTGACGACTAGGGGTTTCGTATTCAACGTGAGATGCGTTGATAGTAATTCCTCTAGCTTTTTCTTCAGGAGTATTGTCAATAGAACTGTAATCGCAAAAATTAGCCAACCCCTCTGCTGACAGCGCACGTGTAATCGCAGCTGTTAGCGTAGTTTTACCGTGGTCAACGTGTCCAATGGTCCCTATATTGATATGGGGTTTATTACGTTGAAAAGTTTCTTTTGACATTTCAGAATCCTCATTAAATTAGTTTTACTCCAACCATTGCTTCTGCCCAGAATAGGAATTGAACCTACGACCGCTTGCTTACCATGCAAGTGCTCTACCACTGAGCTATCTGGGCCTATATTCACTGTTTCATAATAGCTCAGAGAATTGCCTAGTCTATGTCACTTATTTTAAAACATCAATAGAAAACAGTTAACGATGCCTGTATACAACCCTAGCTTTTGTTAGATCGTAAGCTGACATTTCAACGGTAACGCGATCTCCAACAAGTAAACGGATATTACTCATACGCATTTTACCGCATAAATGAGCTGTGACCGGCATGCCATTCTCTAATAATATTTTGAAATGCATCCCGGGAAGGAGTTCTTGCACCCTACCCTCAAGCACGATAGTGTCTTCTTTTTTTGCCATGTATTAATTACCCTTAAACAAAATCCTCTCGGCCACAGACATCTTAGTATTGAAGACTAGCCAGACGGGCAGATTTGGTCTTTTTTAAAGAATAGAGCTTATCCCATTCCGCTCCATCCATAAATGCAGCAGAATTATATTCAGTGTGAAGAAAAAGTCAAACGCCTTTCACGGATAGTCGAAATATTATAAAAAAATTATTGAACGCTTAGGATCAGGTGAAAAAATTTATTACAATATTTACAACTAAAATCAATTTACTTTACTATGTAGCGAGTTAATTATCTTTAATAAATATAGAATGACATCTTCTGTTACTTTTAGAGCTCCTTCTCCTAGTAGCTTGGAGGGTATCGTAAGCGTGCAAAGTCATAGTGAAACAGATATTCCTATAGAGAATCCTCAGATACCTGACAGCAAGATTAATGGAATTGCTATATCCTCTTCTATTCCACCTCTTTCCTCTTTAAAAATTTTACCCTACCGACCTGCTCCAAAAACATGTTTAGACCATGTACGTTCTGTAGGAGAAAAAATTAGTTCCTTCTTAAGGGATAATTGGAAATATATTCTATTATATATTCTTGCCTGGGCTCTGATATTAGCTTGCCACCATACTATGGCATTAACCTTAACCATCTGGCTAGGTATAGGGCTAGGCATTGGGGTAATTTTTGGTGTTTTTACCGCCAATGTTTTAGATAGAAAAAATAAATATAAGAATACGAATAGTCTTTGGAATTTGATGAATTACGGGTTAAAACAACTTGACCCAAATGGAACACGTCAAATTCTGTTAGCCACAATCATTGCCTCTATTTCTGCTCTAATTTATGCCATTCCAGAGGCTGTTGGAATCACCATTGGTGCCTGTATAGGGAATCAAATTAGTATTCTTACCTGCTATGGATTACGTTTAGGAGATGATGATAATTATGTGGCCGATCAAGAAGCTTTTGATAAAAAAGTGGCAAATATTCAAAAAGCAATTAATCAATACCAATTAATTAAAAATCAAATGATCATGCAAAAGCAGATCTCTGCAATTGCAGCACAGCAGAATAATCCTCAAATGACCAGTACCCTACATACACTGCAATTAGAGATGAATGCGCCTTTGCCTTATGTATTCGACGTCCCTACAACACAATACCAGGATCACTTACATTTCAGTGATCCCGATCTTGTTATCGCCTCAGCAAATCAAAGAATTCTTGCCCTATCGCAAACTTTAACCTACCTAAGACAAGAGCCTAATCGTGTTGTTGAGGAATAGTTTTGGAACCCTCTGTATGCCCATTACACCATTCTGGATGTTTGAAAAAACAGCATCGAATTTCACAGATGTTATTTCCTGAAAAATTTCATAAAGATGCGTTATACAACTCTCTTTTAGATATTGGATCACAATCTAAAGCTTTCGATAAAAGTAAAATTACAAGAGAAAATCTTGTATTAGGCTGTCAGAGCGATTTATACCTCTATGAGATACAGCAAGAAGGTCGGTTATTCTTTTTTACCTATACAGAAGCTTTGATCTCTTCAGGAATTGCTGGACTATTTGCTGAGGTATATTCTGGGGAAACACCTGTTACCATATTAACATGTAGACCGATATTTTTTGACCAACTCAGCCAATATCTATCCATTGGAAGGATAAATGGTGGGGAATCTCTATATATGCGTATGAAGCAAATCTCTGTACGTTATCTAAAATCTTCAGAATAGATGATGGATATCACTTGCTTGTCAGAAGGTTATATGCTACTATTCGTTCTCTTAATCACGGGGCAGTAGCTCAGCGGTTAGAGCCACGGACTCATAACCCGTTGGTCACAGGTTCGAATCCTGTCTGCCCCATGTTCTTTTTATTCATAACTCTCTTTTTTAAGTTCATTTTCTATACCACAATCTATTACAACTTGTTCATAGTGTTTGACTTATACAAAACTCCTGTCTAGCATGTATAAGCTTAATAAACAAGTCTCTTATCTTCATGCGACGAACAACCTATTCCACATCTGCTGATTTATCACACGAAGACTCTAACCCCCCCCCCCCCAACGGGAAGTTGTAAGCCCGTAAAATCAAGAATAATTCTTGCTTTAATCGTATTGTCGACATGTTTAGCATTGGCAGCATGTTTAGCAGGAGTAATCATTTTTTCTACACCGCCTAAATTTATTGTTATCGGCGGAATATTTACAGCGCTAATCAATACCCTCTGTTTATGTATATTAATCTTACTCACGCGTAATTCTGCAGTTAATTTGCATCGAGATGTGGATATTAAGTTGTACCTGTTATCTCAACACTATAGGAACTTCATCAACGAACATGACGCTTTTGTTGAAGAATATAATGCTTTCCTAGAGGAATACCGGCTCTACATTATAAGCGAGACAATAACTAATTATCAATCTCACCTCATTAAACAACCTGAAAAAGGATCTAAAAAAATGAGAAACAGAAAATAAAATCTTAATTAAAAGAGATTCCTATTGTTTTGTATGGAAACCTTTTTTGAATTATGCCTATTCTTTTGACCATAAGAAAGTTATTCTATTATTATAGCTAGATTTTAATAATAACCTTCTAGTGTTATGAAAATTCTCACTCTTCTTGAGAAGACGGGTCTTTTTCAATTAGATTTCTTAGATCCTCAGATAAGCAGACCTTCTATTGTTGTGCAAAACACAGCTCTGGTTATAACAGGTTTACTTGCCTGCCTGGGTATAACTATGATCATCATTGGCGCACAATAAGTTCTCCTACATTAAGTCCTGTTATTGCGATACTCTCTATGTTAGGAATAAGTTTTTTACTTGCCTATTTGTTTAAAAAAACAGCTGATCAAAATCTAAAACTCCCTATAGAAAACAACTCTTTACCTATAGCAAAAGCCTGAGTGCTAATCTCGAAAAATCCAGAGAACTGCATCAAAACACATCTCCGCAAGAATAAATAGGTTACAACACACCCCTCAGGCTATTTTCTTCTTATTGACTTAATAGAAAATTCTAAATTAATCTGATTTTAATCTTTCAAAATTACATACAATTTTTTCTATGAGTCAAGTTATAAATCTTAGATTATCAAGGACTTCAGCTGAAAATGCTCCTATGTTATCCCATCTAAAGTTTAAACTAATGATCACCCTGGTCGCCTTATCAATTTGCGCAGGTCTTGCAGGATGTATCGCGGGAGCTATCTTATTACCCACATTACCTATTCTGATGATTTCTGGAAGTGTTATCATCTCGTTAATTTCTATTATCTGTTTATGCTCTTTTCTTATGATCTCCAGTAAAACAAATAAAGAAATTCAACAAATTAACTACATTCTATTAAAGCAAAATCAAGAACTTTTGGAAGCTCAGGCAAATTCTCAGAACAATTATAATAATCTTAAACAGATTGTCACAAGCTCTAAGAGCCCACCGAGTATACCTACTTCAGAAAATTCAAACAGCAATGAAGAGCAATCTAACTAAAGAAAAGGTTTCTACAAATGTAGAAACCTTTTCTATAAAGAATCTTTACTAAGAAACTAAAAATATCATTTTTCGAAGAACTGAAGAGCCTTTCTTCCTTGAACAATCAGAAGTATCTTCAACGTCTCTCCAATAACAAATGGTGCAGCGCCTAATTGTAAACCCAGAACAAGATCCACTTTGTCTGTTATTGATGTCATATAAAAGTAACAAGCGAGCCACAATGATCCTAATAATAGTGTGATAAACGCTGCTCCTGCAAGGATAGATCCCAAGACATAACTATTAGGATTCTTAAATCGACGATAAAGTAGTGATATGAATAGTGCGACTAGAGGAAACGCGTAGAGGTATCCTGCTGTTGGTCCAAAAAATGTAGCTACACCATACTCTGAACTATAAAATACGGGAAAGAATAATCCTTCTAGTAGATAGGCGATCACACTACTAACAGCAATCGTCGGAGAGCACGCCACACCAATACAGTAAATTCCTAAAGTTTGGAAAGTAACAGGAATAGGAGTAAATGGCAGAGGTAAGGTAATTTTTGCTAATAAAGCTAAGAAAAGTGATCCTTCTAAAATGTTAACTACTGGACTACTTAATACCCCAAAAAGCCAAGATTTCTTCGTCTGACTATAACTCATCTCTCCCTCCTATTCGTGATATCTGATGTTCCGGGTTATTTTGTAACTTTATACCTACTCTTGTCAATTTCTGAATTTAAAAAGACATCTTTATTAAGATATGAAAAGGAAACATAACTAAAATATAGATAAATTAATTCTTTTAACAATAAATCGTAAGCAGTTAATTGTGAAATTATTATGTTTTGAATTAAAATGCGTGCGAAGGCTTTTCATTTTAGAACATATTGCTCATGTTTTACTCCTTATCTTCTACATCTATCTACCCTTTTAGTCTCTCTTCCCGTGGGGGGGGGGGGGGTTAGCTCCTACCGCCATTTTTCTTACCGACACCCTTCATGTTTCTGAATGAAAGTCGGAAAGAAAAAGGGGTAATTTTACATGTCATCATCATCAAGTAGTTCGTCTGCGGGATCCCCAGCGCCTACACCACAGTGTCCATTTCGAAATTCGACAGCTCTGGATACTAAACCATCAAATGTTATGAGTTTATCACAACGTATTGAAGGTTTCGTAGAAAACGCCATTCCTTTAACGGGTCTTCCTGGCAGCAGTGACAGTAGAGACGGATTCCCCCCGACACCTACAATAAGTCCAAGAAGATTGAGTTCTTCTGCAGGATACTCTTACGGTGATTTTAGTGAGGATTCCAACTCTTCAGGATCAAGCACTATTACACTAGCTAGCCCAGGAGTTTCACCATGCTCTCCTCTAGAACCCATATCACCAGTCTCTGGTTCATCAAGAAAACGTTCCGCAGATAGTGAAAGTAGCCAAGAAGGAACATCTACTCAGCCAACTGATGGTCCTGCTAGAGGCTCCACAACAACTCCAGGAGACAGCAACCTACCTCCTAAAAAACGCTGGAGAAACTGGCAGCCCATGTAATCGCAGATACTGAGAACAAGAACCTTTAAAAATAGCCTCGATGGGGAAAAACATAAATAAAAGGCTTACTTACAATGAAAAGACAAAGAATCTTATAAAGTCATTCTAAGATGCAAATAATAAAAATCATTTTTACAGTATTGATTATCAAAGATTAACGTTTATCTTTTCAAACTGATTCCCTAAGGTGAAAATCTACAATTTAGCTACATAAGACATGATCAGGGTATTCACAAATATTTTCCCAAAACTCTCTTTGTTGATATTTTGTATCTAAAGAACCGTAAACTAGGTAGCTCGAAGAAAAATGATTGTAGACAACAACGCCTCGAAGAAGGAAAAGGATGCTCATAATATAGAGACAAAAACCTATGACACCAGTTGTTATTGAACCAAGTGCCATGCCCACGATACTACAAATTACACCGAATACAACAAAAACAACAGAAAATACTACACCGATACGTTCCACCAAAGGGAACTCCTTCCATAAATTGATCTGTTGTTGATTTTGCACACATACATGTGTGGTAAGCGCTGCTGTCATAACCATTATCTTCTCTAGCTTTGAGGAAGCAAAGCGTAAACTGAAGTTAAAAAAAATACTATGCAGTTTATCGTCGTTGATTTCTACGTACTAAATTCACCATAATCATAATATTTACTGCTAATACGATCATACATATAAACAGACTTACTGTCTGTGATACTGCTAAAACATCCCCAGTTCGCCAGGCAACCGAAGCATTGTGCAATTGATTAGAATACACACCGGTATCTGTAGTAGAGTTTCTTCCTAGCGTGCTTGGAAGGTTAATAGTTACACCATTTAAAACTCCGATAATACAAGCTAAGAATATTCCATGCACCGTTCCTATCATCATCTGAACAGAGCTTATCCTATTTCCTTCTTGAGAACGGATAATCACCCTAGATTCTTCAGATGATCCTGTCAATCTTCGTAAAATTGGTTGTTGAATACGTCCACGTAATCCTCTCCAACAATTTCTCAACAGCTCCATAAAAAGAACACTACCACTTAATGTGGATGCCAGAACAAATATAGCTGTTAAAATTGAGGGAGATCGTCCGTATCTTCTTAAGTAGTTGATATTATCAAGTAAGGTCACTAAGAAAATCACAGGCGTTAGACCATGAGCTGCCAGTCTTGCTCCCCTAAACATATCCCGAGCAGAGCGGTAATTTGTAAACAATAAAAAAAGATAACGAACTAAATTCATACTGTAGCCGCAAACAATCACATAAGAAACTTCGACATCTGGAGATGGAAGAACAGAGAGAATAATGATCTCTTGCAGCAGACCATTAATTCTAAATATACTGAATATACTCGATAAAACCACGTCGGTTGCTGCCGTTGGAGCAAAGTTAAACTCCGCCTCTGCAGAAGTATCCCCAGCTCTTAATAATTCAGATAATCTCTCAAACGCTCCACCTCCACGACCAATCTCCACCAAAGAAATCTGATTTGAATTTCTTTCAACCTCTGTGGGGGGGGGGGGGGTTGCTGTTAAACACAAAGCCGAAAGATAGCTCGGGCAGCGTATAGTTGGGAAAAATAAACCCTCCGTTCCTGATGAGTAAGGAACAGTCGTTACATTAGTTTGTGTAAATCCATCACAGTCGAAAAGAGTGGTGAGATCTCCAGATACTCTAAAATGATGCGCATCATTTCCTCTAACGTATACCGTTGGAGCAATACCAATCACACAAATTCTATCTGCATATGGAGTTTGATCTAATACTTGCTGAACTACACCTCCCCCATCTCCGTAAAATATAATTATATGTCTTCTGTGCCGATTCCCTGGATGAGAGAAGAAATGATTCAAAGAATCTGATAAAGCCCGACACAAGGGATTGGATAGAGAAAAAATAGGTCTGCGAGATAACCGCGAACAGAAGCTCTCAGAGCCTGAATTATACAACAGGCGTACAGCTACATTACGCACTTCACTAATGTATAAGGATTCAAGCTGCGCTTCTGGTAGAGTCTGACCACTACCATTAATATAGGTAACATCAATATCGTATGCCGGAGGCATTTCTCTATTGTTATCGAAAAGACTTACGGCTTCAAATACCTCATCTAATTCCGTGACAAATGGGGTAGGCTCCCCATGAATAAATACATTTACTTGTCTAGTAGTCTGTTCAAAAAAGTGTTGCTCGGCACCATTAGAATTGATTGGCTCATCTTCTAAACTGATACTTTCTAAAGACAGATTGCTGCCAAGATCGACAGGTAAAACCATAAAACCATCCAGCCTTATAGGCATATATAGGTATTCATCAACTCTCTTGCCAAGAAAAAGATAATCCTATTTCCCAACAAGCCTTTGTACTATGCGTAGCACTTCATTCTGTAAAATCAAACCTAGAGATGTTTCCACGACGAGATCCCAATACTTTATACAAATATAATTACCACAAAGTAATGAGAATGAACGAATTTACAGACAATATTGTATCTGACGATTTGTATCTGTGAAAAAATTGACATAAGTTTTGATTCATTAACTTTATTGTATCTACTGCTTCAAAATTGTTTGGGCTTAAAATAAAAAAGTATCTGTGAAGAAAATCACAGATACTTTTATAAGCTTGCCAAACGATGGTGTTTGTTATTATCTCTTATGCGTCACCATATCTCTAGCGTACCTCTCGCGCTTCCACGCGAGTTCCTTATCTGCTTTCTCTTTCTGCCAAGCAAGAAGATCTTTTTTAAAATCCAATTCTTTTTCTCGCATTTCGAGATCTTTATAAGCATATTCCATATCTTTAGAATGGCGATAATAACGCCAGATATTGGCAATCTCATCGAGCTTCTGTAGCAAAACATCAAAAGAAAGATTCTCATTATTCAATTCTTCAGAAGATATGTGAAGACATGAGAAAATATTTCTACATGCCTGTAAAATTCTCTGCCCAGAGGGTGATTCTTTCATTAGCTCTATAGCCTGTTCGTTACTTTCTAATTCTATATTCTCGTTCTTACATACAAGAGCAAGATCATGGTATAATTCCTGACCTTCCTCTACCAAAACTTGAAATAAAGAATCTAGCTGATCCGCTAGGCATTCTCTATCTCCATCACTTATAGAATCAAAACAACAATCCATTCTAGAACTTCGTTTCTCAACAGGTTCTTGCATAATAGTCTCTATAGTCTCAGAAAAAATATGACTACAGCATATTAAAGAAAGGAATGCGGTGGTTAAACTATAAATAAAAAATCTCTTAATCATACCTACTCGTGTTCTTGCTTAATTTGAATCAACCCAGTCAAATTCATGAAGAAGTAGTATAAGAAATAAAAATCCAAAAGGCAAACAAATGTGCAAAAAAAATCCACCTTAAAATTGTTATAAATAAAAATATAAAAATTAAGATAAATATCAGTGAATATTAATATATCTTATAGATAAAAAGAGCTCTCAATAATTCCACAACACGATTTTCAATATCTGAAATATTTTCTCTGCTCTTTGTACTCTAAAGGATTGTGCATGCATAACACATGTAAAACACAAGAAATCGATATATAAACTACTGTGATAAATATCAGCATAGCATGATAAATGAACATAGAGAACCGTGTTAGCCCGATTCTTGAGAAAAACTTATAAATCCTATCTAACTTAAGCATTTCTAAAATAAAATTCAGAAAATTCGATTTGCAAATTACCTGATTTTGCTCATTTTTTAATGCAGCTACAGGTTGAACAGCTCGAATAGGTAGTAGAGGAATTTTAGTATGTCGATGCATTTGTAATTAAGTAGAGGAAAATCGCTAACAAGCAAAGGAAAATGCAATACAAATCATTTAAAATCAACAGGAAAGGGCAGCTGTGTTTTACAATACACCCTATTGAAAATGTATGCTTTCTTACCTCAAATCTATGTGAGAGTCTGCTGACACGCTGGCAACCAGTGCAACATTTTTTTCACAATGATCGGCAAAGATTCTGCATTTTGCAAGTCTCTAATAGATAGTGGCAAACGCAAAACACTGTGAGCAATATCTTGCTTATAAGCTAGCAATGCCTTGATTGCGATGGGATTTGTCGTATGAGCAAGCCAAAGAGAAAGCTCTTGCCACAATGATGCATTGCTTTCTTGATAAGGATTATCTACATAGCTACGCGCCTCTCCTGGCCAACCATTAGATAAAACAGAAACGAGCCCATGAGCTCCTGATAGATGCATTTGCGGCCACAAACCATCATCGCCACAATACAAAATAAGATCGGGATGTATCTGCACATATTCGCGACATTTTTCAACAGACCCTCCAGAATCTTTCACTCCATAAAAAGAAGGATGTGTGGATAATGCACGTACAGCTTCTAAATATAACGGTGTTCCTGCCCTAGAAGGAATGTTATATAAAATTGCAGGTTTATTCGTAGCGTTCAAAAGATGCTCAAACCATAACGTCTGACCATAAACCCCAGGTTTTGTATAAATAGGACTAGTGATTAAAAAACCATCAACAGAATACGTAGAGCATATCCTTATCCATTCTAAAGCATCATTTAGTGAAATGCCAGACACCCCAATAACTATAGGAACCTGCAGTTTCAAAGAACAAGCGAAAGAAACTAAGGCTTCTTTCTCTTTTACTGTTAACGCTAGGCTTTCTCCAGTACTTCCAAGAAGAACAACACCATTTCCTTCTTTTTCTTGAGAACGTAAAATCTTCTCAAAACTTGGAAAATCAATTGCATAATTAGGAAGAAAAGGAGTAACGCACGCAGTGAGTAATTTCATAATACTTGTTATTATACTACAGAAAACCTCTGCTTAACATAATCATTATGGAGTTGTTCTACAATATTTCCTGCTAGATTTTCAGGAACTACTAAGCTCAATGCCATGCAACTTTGACAACAGCAAAAAATGGGAGAAGGATAATTACGTAATTTATCTGTAACGGTAGTTACAACCTTTGTTGAAGCTAATCCAGAACCAATCATAGTAATCAACGCCAAATCATAAAGCATGTGTACAGTTCCTATATTAGATAGCTTGCTATAGAGATCTTGAATGATTTCTTCAGAAATATCATCATCATCTGTCGTAAAAGATACCTTAGTATCCTGAGAAGTTATCAAACCAGGAAGAATATGATAGGTATCTAGTATAGGTAAAATCTTATCTAGGTTAACGGCACCTAAAACACCACAATCTACAGACCATAATCGTTGACGTTGACGTAAAGAAAGCGCTTTTACACGAGGTGCATAGCTTACAGTTTTATCCATAGCATAGATCCAAGTACCTCCTTTAGAAACATCAAAAGTAGAGGTTACGAAAATAGGGATTCCTGCACGCACGCATGGAGAAAGCATAGGAGGATAGAGAATTTTAGCACCGAAGGTGGCAAGGTTTTGCATTTCTTCAAAACTCAACTCTGGGATGAGTTGCGCATCTTCAATGATTCTCGGGTCCATAGTATAAATACCATTCACATCAGTATAAATACGCACTTCTTGAGCATTACTCATTTCAGCAATTAATGCTCCGGAATAATCACTTCCTCCTCTGCCCAACACCGTGGTTTTCCCAAAAGCATCTGCTCCTATAAATCCCTGAGTGATATAACAAATATCACTTTTGAGGTTAAGAGCACGCCAGTTTTCTCGCATACGCGAAATATCAGGAGCAGCACGATGGTATTCACCATTTGTCAATATGACAGTTCTTGCCTCTAAAAACTCTATAGGAAAGTTATTGCTATCACAGAAAGCTTGAAATAAAGCAGCCGATATATCCTCACCTAAAGCAAGAATTTCGGCTCGATCACTAGGAGCAATTTCTTCTTTATCTACATAACTGTTCAACTTTTCTATCCAAGAAGATAGGGAAAATGTGATTTGAAGTTCATGGATAATTTTATTGTGTCTCTTTACAATATCAAAAACAATTTGTTCACGATACTCACTAGAAACACAGCAAAACATATCTAGTAAGTCTGTAATTCCCGCTACAGCACTAACAACAATAAAATGCGGTGTATTTTTAGAGACAATAGCATAGACCTTGCGTATACTTTCTGCTGTTCCTAAACTAGTCCCGCCAAATTTATATACTACTGGAGGCATGTATATTCTCCAGAATTCTGACAACAATAGTTGTGCATATTTGTCAATAAAGCTCCTGCAGCACCCCGAACAAGATTGTGTATCAATACATTCATTTTTATTGTTCGAGAATCACTCCCATGAGTAATGGGTCCTATATGCACACGCATGTCATCATCTGCAAGATCTTTTCTTGCTTGTGGATGCCAAGGAGAATCATAAAGTTTATACGTACCTGGAAAGGCTTCATTTCTATGATGATAGCAATGAAGAATATCCTCTATATCGACAGGATCAAGAAAAGTCACATGTAAAGTTAGAGTATGTCCATAAACTACAGGAACACGATGTACAGTAACCGTTATGGAAAACTCTGCAGGTTCATCACATTTGCCTAAAATCTTTAGTGTTTCTCTAAGGATTTTTTCTTCTTCCCCTACTATATGAGGAATCGTATTTCCTAAAACATCCATGGAAGAAACTCCAGGATGACCAGCACCACTTGCCGATTGCAAAGTGACAATATTCACACGGTCAATCCTAAATTCCTTCAATGGAGCTAAAGCTAAAGCAATGCCAGAGACACAACAATTAGAATTAGTGATGATTCTTCCCGGGAAAGGCTGCGCAGCAATAAGACTAAGATGATCCTGATTTACTTCAGGAATAATAATGGGAACCGCGGGATGCATTCTAAAGGCAGATGAATTAGAAAAAATCAATTTTCCCTTAGATAGACAATATGACTCTAATGATTCCGCTATCTTTTCAGGCAAGAAGGATACAATAATATCCGATTCGATCTCTTCGATTCTACGAACAGGCAGATGGACCATACTTTCCGGCATAGGACTCAAAGACTCTTGCCAAACACACGCAGAACCATAAGTCTGACTATATTTTGTCTCGGAGGCAACAACTTCACAAATATGCCAAGGAAACCATTTATGCAAAAGAGCTACGAATTTTTGACCAACCAGCCCGGTAGCTCCCAAAACAGCTACACGCATGTGTTGCCTCCTGAAATCATACTATATCATCACTGATAGTGAATAAGAAAGCAGGTTAACAAAACAGCCACTTAATCTAGAGTATCGGCAAGACAAAATACGCACTCCTCTTATTCAAAAATCAAGGAATCTTAGAGGCCGCATTGTAATAACGGTTTTGTTTTTTAAGCAAGAACTGTTCATTCACACAGAAACCTTTAGCCCTACTTCAGGTCCATAACATCCGGGAGGCGGGGATTCGTTTAACAACCAATCTAAAATTCTCACAACTCCCTCAGCAAAGACTTCACGGGAAAAGACAGTATGCCGTAAAGTGATTTGCTCTTTATCACTGATAAAAGCTATTTCATGCTCCCCCGAAATATTGCCAACACGTGAAGCATGTAACTCAATATTTTTTACATTGTCACAGTTAGACCCGACACTATAGTTCTGTTGCCACTCCTTCTCTTTAGCATCACAAAGAACAGAGACTAATTCATTAGCTGTTCCTGAAATCAAATCTTTTTTCTTTCTATGATGCACCTCAGTAATACGGATATCGTAGGTATCATCGAAAACACTAGCGAGTATAACAGCTAAACGTTTCTGCACATACGCTCCTAAGCTCGTATTTGAACAAACAATAACAGGAACATAAACAGCTAAATCTTCTATTTTTTTATCTATAGATAAAGATACTGCGGGTTTAGTCGTAGCAAAAATTAAAGGTTTGGGATTACAAAGCAAAGCCAGAAGAAGTTCCTCAGAAAAAGATGAAGAAGAAAAATCTACAAGAACATCATTACTGTCTATAACAGAAGATAAAGTATGAGCACTTGTTCTGGAAAATCCTGGGCCTAAAGTGAAGCGTGCGATTGATTTCAATGAAGTACCGAGCAACGTTCCCATTCTTCCTGAACATCCGATAATACCAACACGCATAAATTCATCTCAAAATATAGAAAAACATCATCATTTATAGCTCTGAGAGAGCTTAGCTTCCTATCGACAAAAATCCTAAAGAATCCTAGAATTTAAATCTCTTTGATTCTTTTCAATGCGCATCTCTCTTTAATCTGTAATAATCAATAAATAGAAAGCCTTGTTAATTAAAGTAGCTCCTAAACTATAAAATTCCGCTCATTCATGGCTCATCATATTGCCACAATATTTTCTAATTCTGCAAATCATTCGGACACCCTCTTAAACTCTCGACTTCCTTTATGGGAAGCTTATTGCCCTCAAGTCTTTTTTGAGTATTTAGAAGTCCTGCACTTAGTTAAAGGATCGCCTATAGACTTCAACCATATAAATAATATCTTATTATCAAAATCAGGATTTACGTTATCACCAACGGAAAATTACCTTCCACCGCACAATTATTTATTTGAGTTAAGTGAAAAGTGTTTTCCTATAGCCACACAAACACGCCCCTTGGATGACGATGGCTTTTCTACTCTTCCCGACCTGATTCACGATTTATTTTGCCACGTTCCTTGGCTGTTGCACCCTGAATTTATGAAGTTTTTCTTTACTATGGGACAGCTGTTTATAAAAGCTATACATAGGGCAAAAGAGATCTACCCTATCGAAGATCAACCGCGTATCCTTAATAGCAATGCTCTTGCTATTTCGCGATGTTTTTGGTTTACGGTAGAAAATGGTCTTATTGAAGAACAGGGGAAAAGAAAGGCTTACGGAGCTGCTATATTAAGCTCGACTGAACAACTAGCCTATACTTTTAATAACAAGGTGTTTGTTTCTCCATTTAAAACGGAACACATTATACAACGTCCTTGCAACCCAAATTCACTACAAACAACACTTTTTGTCATTCATGAGTTTAGCGAATTAAATGATATCTCAGAAAAAATGCAGCTCTTTCTAGAACAAGGACAACTTGATTTCACGGTCTTTGGTCCCCACGACATATATTATCAAGATATCATCCTCTTTTTAAAAGACCATGTCCTCTCATAAAAATAAGACATTTTTTAATCTATCCCTTACCTTCTCATTAATTCTGATCTTATCGAATCTGGTAGCAGCTTCTAGGCTCATCGTAACGCCTTACTTTACTATTCCCGGGGGATTGCTTTTCTATCCTCTAACTTTTGTGATTTCTAACATCGTTAATGAGATCTTTGGTCCTGAAAAAACCCGACACATGGTATTTTCAGCATTTGCTGGTAATATGCTCTGCCTAATATTTCTCCAAATTGTATCTCTTCTTCCAGCCTCGTCCATAGAAATCGCAAATGCCTGGCATATTCTATTTGATGTCAGTCCAATAGCTTTTATTGCCTCATTTACTGCTTTCTCCGTTTCACAACAGCTCGATATTATTTCCTTTCATTTTTTTAAACGACGCTTTCCTAAATCATCTCCTTGGATACGCAATAACGCATCTTCTATGCTCTCACAAATGGTCGATACCCTTATTGTTGATCTCGGCGTTGTCTATATAGGCATGCATCTATCCTTTACAAAAACTTTACAAATTATGACTTGTTCATATCTCTATAAAGTTTTCTTTATCCTAGCTACCACTCCGATTTTTTATCTGGGAATAAGAAGAATACCTCGCATTTATAAAGACAATATGGAAACAAAACACGAGACATTAATATAAAATAACTAATTATACAAAAAAAATTAAATGATTTATTTTCCTAAAAGAATTATAATCTTTGTCAAAAAAAATAATTTTATGGCTAATTTCCTTCTTTCACCGCCAAATATGCAATCGGGGTCGATCTATACCTTATGCAACCCTACCCCACTCCTTCCCAAAGATCAAAAATCCAAATCTATAGGAGAAAAAACGCCTATTACCGGCCCTGGATCATTTGACAATGCCTCATTTTTAAGTAAATTAGCCCGAGTTATCCTTGCGGCCATACTTATTATAGTTACTCTAGGGTTAATTCTATGCTTTATGTCTACACAAAATCTCTTGGATCTCAACACCCATGAAATCTGTGTAGATTATTTAGATTACGATTATCCCCCGTATTTCCCTTACAGATACGATACGATATACCGAAGTATACCCTATAGTCCAGAACCGACAATCACATTTGCAACTTGGGATAATGGGGAAATTTTTACTCATTTTCTTCGATTGACGGAAACGTACTCAAAATTATTCATTACTTCTTTTTTGGATACACCGTCCTGTTTTTCCATAGAACGTCATATTCTTCAAGACCAGCACATGCTCAATCTAGTTAATCAGGAACCCCTCGACCAACCCGACTCAAGCCAATGCCCCCACAGGGATCTTACTAATTACCCCCATTTAGAAGGAAAAAACTGTCAAGATTTTCGTATATTTGCTTATCCCATGTGGCATCATCCCTTTGCCGCCAATCAAGAGGAAATAACCACGAGGATGACGGCAACAGTACAAGCTGGATACGCAGGATTATCCCATTGGACATTAGTCATTGTAAATCTGGATAGAAAAGAAATTCTTTACTTCGATAGCCTTGCGCATTTTGTACCGAACAATGAGATTGATCCCGCTCTGAATTCTATCGCAACTAGATTAGGAAACTGTCACCCCGATGCTAATGGAGCAGGTTCTCCATTTACTGTGAAAAAAGTTGTCGAAACCCCCATACAAAGAGATGGTTCCTCTTGCGGAATTTGGGTTTCTTTATTCCTTGAAAAATATTTAGAAAATCCTAACTATACGATTCCGCCTATGGGGGATACGGAAACAGAAAACTACTTACAAAGTTTCTTGAATACCATCCCACAACGCCCATTAACCCAACATAATCGCCGTATCCTAACTTCTCTATGTATAGATTCACCAAATTAATTCGCCGCACCGCAATCCTCCTAACTCTGTTTTCTTCCTACGCATTAGCAACAACAAAGGAAAATGGGTCATTTATTGTAATCACAGGAGCTTCAGGTCAATTAGGATCAGCAATCACACATTACCTACACGATCGAGATTATTATCTATTGCTTGTAGGAAGACAAAAGAGCAAACTGTCTGCCCTACACGAGCAAAATCCCAACTCCTCAACTCTAGCCATAGACTACTCTCTACCGGGATATCTCACCGATTATAAAAAAACACTTAAAGACTTAAATCGTCCTGTTCACGGGCTCATCATTTCTACCCCACGTCCTCTTTGGGGCGGTATACTACAATCTCCAGAATCTTGGGAAGCTATACTGAGAACAACCTTTATAGCACAGACAGCTTTGATTCAAGCCACTCTTCCTTACATGGCTCCCCAAAGTTCTATTGTTATTATAGGGGGAACCACATCAGTACAACTAATTCCTTCCTACGGTCTTTCCTGTGTTATTCGTCGTATGTGGACAACATATACAAAAGCACTGGCGCACGAACTAGGACCAAAAGGAATTCGCGCGAACGTTGTTTCTCCAGGAGTCGTACGCACTCCATTCCACCAAGAAAGGATCCGAGAAAAAGCAAGGGTAAATCACTTTAGTTATGTAGAAGAATATAATAAAGAGACCGAGTCCATACCTTTACGACGTTTTTGTGAAACTGAGGAACTAGCAACAACCATAGAATTCCTTTTATCCTCATCATCATCCTTCATTTCAGGAACCAATTTAATTCTTGACGGAGGATGTACAACTTCTTTCCGCTAGCTATCCTTTCTTATTTAAAATTAGTTAATTCACTTATATCTAATAAAATAATAGAAAGTTTCCAATCCTATCTTATTAAAATCACTTATCAACAAGTATGTTTTCGATTTTTTAACTAAAACCAACACTTATCTTTCTAATTTCAAATATTTTAACATAGATTTTCAAAAATCCGTTAATATTGACTTTCTAGAAATTCTGTGTTAAGAATTGCCTCCTTTGTCTACGTTTTCAACCTCTTTCTAGAAAAATATTATTTATGGATGAATGCCCTGAACAATGGTCACTAGAAGCTATTAAAGAAGTATACGACACGCCTGTTTTTGAATTAATTCATAGAGCGAATGCTATACTAAGAAGTAACTTCCCCCATTCAGAATTACAAACTTGTTATCTAGTTTCGATAAAAACAGGAGGTTGCACTGAGGATTGCGCCTATTGTGCACAATCTTCCCGCTACCAAACTAATGTTAAACCCGAACCAATGATGAAAATTACCGAGGTTATGGATCGAGCAAAACATGCTGTAGACTCCGGAGCCACACGTGTCTGCCTAGGCGCTGCTTGGAGAGAGGTAAAGGATAATCATCAATTTGACCGCACCTTAGAAATGATCAAGGGCATTACAAACATGGGAGCTGAGGTTTGTTGTGCTTTAGGAATGTTAACTGCTAGCCAAGCAAAAAAACTTTATGAGGCTGGTCTGCATGCCTATAATCATAATTTAGACTCTTCTGAAGGATTTTATAAAACTATCATTACTACAAGAAAATATGAAGATCGTTTGAAAACTTTAGATGTAGTTGAGAAATCTGGAATAAGGACGTGTTGCGGTGGGATTGTTGGTATGGGAGAAACTTCCGACGATCGTATTGGATTACTCCATACTTTAGCTTGTAGAGAGCGCATGCCAGAATCTGTGCCTGTAAATGTCCTCTGGCCTATAGAGGGAACGCCTCTTCAAGATCAAGAATCGATATCCTTTTGGGAAATATTACGCACAATAGCTACAGTACGTGTTATATTTCCTCATTCTATGGTACGCCTTGCTGCAGGACGTGCTTTCCTATCCGTAGAACAGCAAACACTATGTTTTATCGCTGGAGCAAATTCTATTTTCTATGGAGAGAAACTCCTAACCGTAGATAACAACGGTATAAACGAAGATACCGAAATGCTGAATTTACTTGGAATGCGTCACCGTTCAGCATTCTCAGTGAAAAGAGGGCAGTCATGCCAATCTGCGACCTGCTAACCGAAAGATTAGAGAAACAAAAATATAGAAATAAATAGCGAACTTTAAAAACTACTGCTTATGTACTTGTAACTTCTGCTATAGAAATGCGTGCTTCCAAACTCTATCATAATGTCTTAAAAGACGCGGGAAGCAAAATTACGATAAAATCCATAATCTTAGAAGAACAAGAACATCTAGCAGAAATGGAATCAGAATTAGCAACAACACCTCATGCAAAAGAACTTTTTTTCTTACGCTTGTGAGTTTGAAAGTACACTATGCTTGCAATTACTAAGCTATTTAGAAAAACTAACAGAAACAATCTGCACAGTTTAACCTTATATAGAATTACATTTTCTTAGACGATAAATAGCGATTCAGGCAAGCTTTTGGAAAACTAAAAATAAGTTAGCCAAAATGCTTGCTTATAAGATTTCTCCCTCCTCCATTTCTGGGAATGTTTGTATTCCCCCATCTAAGTCTCATACTCTACGAGCAATTTTTTGGGCTTCCGTATCTCATGGCACTTCAATAATAGATAATGCTTTAGAATCTCCTGACTCAGCAGTGATGATTCAAGCTTGTAAGCAACTTGGAGCAAAGATTCATAAAAGATCCTCATCTCTTGAGATTACAGGAACCTCCAATCTTAGATTGCCAGAAAATACAGTTATCAATGCAGGAAGTTCTGGGATTGTCTTTCGTTTTTTCACAGCAATTGCAGCTATATTCTCTGAAAAAATAACAATTACAGGATCTTCTCAATTACAAAGACGTCCCATAGCTCCATTAATCAAAGCCTTAGAAAATTTCGGAGCTACGTTTTCATATCAAGGAGATCTATACACAATCCCCTTCTCCGTTTCAGGACCTATTTCTTCAGGATATACTGAAGTCTTAGGAGACGATTCGCAATATGCCTCAGCCCTTGCAATGGCGTGCTCTTTAGCAGAAGGTCCTTTCTCCTTTACTATAATCAATCCTAAAGAACGCCCCTGGTTTAAATTGACCTTATGGTGGTTAGAACAATTAGCTATCCCCTATGCACAATCAGAGGATACCTATTCATTTCTAGGAAAAGCTCGCCCGAAAGCTTTTTCCTATACTGTTGGGGGTGATTTTAGTAGTGCAGCATTTCTTGTCGCTGCTGCACTACTTTCCCAATCCCCACATCCCACATACTTAAAAAATCTTAATATCGATGATGTCCAGGGGGATAAAAAATTATTCTTTCTCCTTCAAAAGCTGGGGGCAAACATTATTTTTGAAAACAATACGGTTATTGTTTTCCCCTCTACACTTTCTGGTGGGGATATAGATATGGATCCCTTTATTGATGCTCTTCCTATCCTCGCAGTTATCTGTTGCTTTGCTACCTCCCCTTCACATTTATATAATGCTCGAGGAGCTAAAGACAAAGAAAGTGATCGCATTATTGCTATTACCCAAGAACTTCAAAAAATGGGTGCATGTATTCAACCTTGTCATGATGGTTTACTCATCAATCCTAGTCCTCTATACGGAGCTTCTATGCAATCCCATAATGATCACAGAATAGCCATGGCATTATCTATAGCGGCGATGTATGCCTCTGGAGATAGTATTATCTCTGACACTGAATGTATAAAAAAAACTTTTCCAAATTTTATACAAATTTTAAATTCATTACACACAAACATTCAGGAATACTATGAACCTATTTTTCTGCGGACTACCAACAGTGGGCAAGACCTTGCTGGGTCGAGCCTTTGCTAATTATCTATCGATTTCTTTCTTCGATATCGATGATTTAATTGTAAGTAACTATGGCAACGAGCTATATTCCTCAGGGTGCGAGATATTTCAAGCTGTTGGAGACGAGGTGTTTGCATCTTTAGAAATAGAAGCCCTACGCTCTTTACCTCTAGATAATAGCGTCGTAGCTTTAGGTGGGGGCACAATCATGCATCAAGAAGCTTGTACTATAATTAAAAACAGGGGGATTTTGATTTATCTATCCCTTCCTCTTGTTGAAATTCATAAACGACTCTTGAAACGCGGTCTTCCTGAAAGATTAAAGCGAGCTACGAATGTAGAAGAAATTTTACAACAACGTATAGATCATATGCAACGTGTAGCGAATTATAGTTTTCCTTTAGATGATGTGGATCTCTTAGACGAGCATTCGTTGTTATCTGCTTGTAAATCTCTTAATACTTTACTAAATCAATGAGAAATCGATTCGGTTCTTTATTTTCTCTAACCACATGGGGAGAATCTCACGGGCCCTCTATTGGGGTTGTTATTGACGGTTGTCCTGCAGGTTTATTGCTTAAGCCTGAAGATTTCATACCCGCAATGTCGCGTAGATCTCCGGGAAGACCTGGAACATCTCCTCGCAAAGAAAGCGATATCGTACATATTCTTTCTGGAGTATATCAAGGAAAGACAACGGGAGCACCTATTGCCCTCCAAATTTTCAATACCGATGTAAAAAGCGCTGTATACTATAAGCAAGATGATCGTTATCGTCCCGGTCATGGACAATTTGCTTATGAAAAAAAATATGGTATTGTAGATCCCTTAGGAGGAGGAAGATCATCTGCCCGGGAAACAGCGTGTCGCGTAGCTGCAGGGGTTATCGCAGCAAAGATTCTCACTCACTATGATATTTATTGTTTAGCCTTCTTATCCAAAATCGGAAAAGAATCTATTGAAGAATATCCAAAATTCTCTAAAGAATTTGCGCAAAGTATCTATAACTCTCCTTTTCTTTCTCCTCTCGATAATGATTCTATTTTCCAAATATTGACTAATCTACAAAATGAAGAAGACTCTTTAGGTGGAATAGTATCTTTTATCACTTCGCCTATTCATGAAAGTCTTGGCGAGCCAGTATTTAATAAAGTGCAGGGAGTTTTAGCCTCAGCACTTATGAGTATTCCCGCTGCTAAAGGATTTGAAATAGGCTTAGGATTTGCTTCTGCAGATAGGTTCGGATCAGAATATATTGATCCATTTATCATTGAGAATGGGAATATCTCTATGAAATCGAATAACTGTGGAGGCTCACTCGGAGGAATTACTGTGGGAATGCCTCTCAACGGACGCGCAGCATTTAAACCTACATCCTCAATTAGGAAACCCTGCTTCACAGTAACAAAATCTGGAGAATCAACTATTTATGCTACAGAAAAAGAAAGTCGCAATGATCCTTGTGTAGCTATAAGGGCTGTTAGTGTTGTAGAAGCAATGGTAAATCTTGTTCTTGCTGATTTATTACTACAACAACGGTGTGCTAGGCTATGATAGAGAATTTTATCTCCGATCCGCATAACGTTAAACTCGTGGAAAATTTCTTTAACAAGAAGTTATTTTCTTCAATATCTACAGACTTTCCTATTGTAATTATTAGTGATCTCCATGTAGCAGAAGAAATTCTTCCTCCCATCTTAGATTTCATGGATTCTTTAGATTATAAGGTAATCCTACTAACATTCCCTCCTGGAGAGAAAAATAAAACATGGGAAATCTTTATTTCTCTACAAAATCAGCTTGTTGATCAAGATGTTTCTTTAGGATCTACAATCATCGGTATCGGTGGAGGTATAGTTTTAGACATGGCCGGATTCCTGGCTTCTACGTATTGTCGAGGAGTTCAGCTATTTTTGATTCCCACAACAATGACAGCAATGATTGATGCAAGTATTGGTGGAAAAAACGGAATCAATCTACGGGGATTAAAAAATCGTCTAGGAACTTTTTATCCTCCGAAAGATGTATGGATATGTCCTGAGTTCTTAGCGACATTACCAAGGAGAGAGTGGTTTCACGGAATTTCTGAATCCATAAAGCATGGATGTATTGCCGATGCATATATATGGGAGTTTTTGCATAACTATAGCGATATGCTCTTTTCTTCTCGGGAAATTCTGAATGAGTTTATTAAAAGAAACTGCATGATTAAAGCTGCTATCGTCACTAAAGATCCTAAAGATAAAAATCTAAGAAAAATACTCAATTTCGGTCATACGATTGCCCATGCAATAGAAACACTATCTAAAGGCTATATCCCTCATGGATTGGCAGTAAGTGTGGGAATGATGGTAGAAATGAAAATTTCTCTAGAATCAGGAATTATGAAAAATCCTTATCTTATCGAGCAGTTATATAACTTATTAAAACATTTCTGTTTGCCTACAACTTTTGAAGAACTACGATCTCTGATTCCACAACATCTTCATAACGGATTTTATAATCCGGAAAATATTATCCACACACTCGGTTATGATAAGAAAAATCTATCGAAAAAAGCCCTAAGAATGGTCATGATAGAACATTTAGGAAGAGTCGCTCCATATAATGGCGCCTACTGTGCAACACCAAAAATGGATATTCTTTATGAAGTTCTAAAAAGTGAATGCCATGTTATGTGCAACAATTAGCGGTCCTTCTTTTTCTGAAGCGAAACAACAACTTTTGCACTCGTTATCGCTAGTAGATAGTATAGAGTTGCGTATCGATTGTCTTTTATCTCTATCATCAGATCAGCTGAAACATTTGGTTTTTTTAGCAAAGAAACCTATTCTTACATTAAAAAAGCACGCTAGCTTATCTGAGTCGGAATGGGTAGAACGCACCATGGAACTAGCAAAATTACAACCTGATTATCTCGATATCGATAAAGATTTTCCTAAAGAAGCTTTAAGAGATATCCAAAATCAATATCCTAATATAAAAATTATTCTTTCTTATCATAGCCAAACCTCAGAATACGTTCCGAATCTTTATAATGACATGCTAAAACAACAAGCGGATCATTATAAAATCGCAATCACTTCAACCAAATCCGTGGATACCCTCCGTTATATACAAATAAAAAAACATCTTCCCGAAAACACTACGCTACTTTGCATGGGAAATGAAGGAATCGCTTCTCGCATTCTTTCGCCAGTAATGAAAAATGCTATTAATTATGCTTCAGCAATAAACGCTCCCAAAGTAGCTCCAGGGCAACTTTCTATAGAAGATCTATTAGCATATAACTATGCCAACCTCTCTTCAGAAGCGAGTATCTATGGTCTTATTGGTAATCCTGTAGATCGCAGTATCAGTCATCTTTCCCATAATAAACTATTCTCAGAACTGAATATGAAGATGAGTTACATAAAAATTCTTCTAACATCTCAAGAGCTTAAAGAATTTTTCTCCCTAACGCGAAATCTCCCTTTTCGAGGACTTAGTGTAACTATGCCCTTTAAAACCGATGTTCTTGACTATATCGATGTTTTTGATGTTTCTGTAAAACATTGCCAGTCTTGCAATACTCTGGTTTTCAATAATAATAAGATCACGGGATACAATACAGACGGTTTAGGACTATTAAATCTCTTGAAACGCAAAAATATTGCCTTACAAAATACACACGTAGCTATTGTAGGTTCTGGAGGAGCAGCAATGGCTATAGCAACGACATTTGCTTATGCAGGAGCTCGTATTAGTATCTTCAACCGGACAGAAGCTAATGCTAAAAAACTCGCTGAGTTATGTAATGGGCATGCATTTCCTTTAAACTCTCTATCAGAAAATCATAACATAGATATTCTAATTTTATGCCTTCCTCCTAATGTGGAAATCCCAGAAGTCTTATCTCCTGTAATTATCGATATCAATACATTGCCTAAAGAATCCGACTACACAAGAAAAGCTAAAACGCAAGGATGCCGTATCCTTTACGGATATGAGATGTTTGCAGAGCAAGCTCTACTACAATTTTCTTTATGGTTTTCTGAAAAACTCTCTGAAGAGGATAGCCAGAAATTCCGTATTAGCGTGGAAAATATTGTTAATGCGATGTAAAAAATCCTTGTTTTGCTCTATACTTGCTAAAATTTTTTATTTGAAAGTATATGCAAAAATATTGGCTATTTTTCTTTTTTCTTCTTCCTCTAGCTATTCATAGTAGCGAAACTACACGTTATGTAGAGGTAAAATCCATTCATGAGATCGCAGGTGATATCCTTCATGATAGCAGTGACTTTTGGTTAATACTTGATCTCGATGACACTTTATTAGAAGGAGCCCAAGCGTTAACACAATCATTGTGGTTACAGAAAACAATAGAAGGATTCCAACAGTTAGGGCTTTCTGAATATGAAGCTTGGGAAACTACCTACCCTTACTGGGAAGAGTTTCAAAAAAAAGGATCTGTAAAAACTATAGAAAACGCTTTGCAAATTCTCATCACAAAGATCCACGAAAAAAAGAAAACACTTTTTGCTTATACGGAACGTAAGTTCTCTTCAAAAAATATCACTTTGCAACAATTGAAAAGCTTAAACCTAGAATTAGAGAGTACAGCTCCTACTATACCTACTCATTTACCAAAAGGGATTCTCTTTGCTTCAGGAGTGTTATTCGGAGAAGAACTACATAAAGGACCAGGACTGCAACTATTTCTAGATACTATAGAGGCTCATCCTGAAAAGATCATTTATATTGATAATCATAAGGAAAACGTTTTGCGTATCGGTGAGTTATGCAAATTAAAAAACATTTCCTATCTAGGAATCACCTACAAAGCTCAGAAGTTCTTACCTCCCATATATATCCCTGAAATCTCTGAAGTTCAATATACATACTCTCAAAAACTCCTTAGCAACGAAGCTGCAGCTTTACTCTTAAGACATCAAATGACAGAGTAGTATTAAGATAATAATTCCTTAACTTCCACCAAAAATGATGGCATAAAAAAACTTCTTTTTTTTAGAGTCACAACAAAGAGCAGCGTATCTTTTCTTTTGGTAGTTCATGGCGTCTTTTCGTTCTTCTCTATTAACCACTCTATGTGCTTACGGTACGTTGACGACGCCTGCTTATGGAATCGATCCAAACCATCCTGAGCATCATCATCATAGATACTCTGAGAGACTAAAAAAAAGTAACGCTAAAGATTCTAATATCTCCTCCTTACCTGCAACATCAGAATCATCTGAAACCTTAGGCCAAGAACCTCGTCATCACATACTTACCCCTGTACGTAATGTCCTAGAAGATCACCCTTGCGATGAGGGGTTGTCAATCTCAAAATTATTGCACTCGATAGAAAAAGAGACTAACTCTCAGATATCTGTGGATTTTACCATACTCCCTCAATGGTTTTATCCTAAAAAAGGTCCCCTAGCAGCAATCGATGAGAAGCAGCCGACTTGGCAATTTTATATGAGTCCTAGTATCTCTTGGCAGTTATACAATAGCCCTACAGCAGGGGTAGGGAGTATTGATTTCTCCTATACATTAATACGTTATTGGAGAAACAACGCGCAAAATGCCAACAATGCTACAGGCATCGCCGGCGGGATCAATGATTATAGCTCTCGAGCAAACACATTATCACAACTTACATTCTCTCAGACATTCCCTGGAGAAATGCTTACCGTTTCGTTAGGCCAATACAGCTTATATTCTATAGATGGAACTTTATACGATAACGATCAGCAATCTGGATTCATAAGCTATGCCCTATCACAAAATGCTAGCGCGACATATTCCTTAGGGAGTGTTGGTGCCTACGTACAATTTACACCTACACCTTCTATAAATATCCAGGCTGGTTTTCAGGATGCCTACAATATTTTGGGCACCTCTTTTGATGTCTATAACCTCACAAGAAATCGATACAATTTCTATGGTTATTTCTCGTGGGCACCACAAAATTCTCTTGGTAGTGGGCAATATTCCGCATTAATCTATTCTACAAGAAAGGTTTCCCAACAACCTACTCAAACAACAGGATGGTCATTGAACTTCGGTCAACACCTCGGAGAAAAACTCTATGTATTTGGAAGATGGAATGGGGCCACAGGAACAGCAGTAAATCTTAATCGTTCGTATGTTTTTGGATTAGCGTCAGCAAATCCAATAAATCGTAATTCTCAAGATCTTTTTGGAGCCGCTTGCTCGATGAGTAAAGTGAATCCTAAAGTCGTTACGGAAAGAAAAATTCGCAAATATGAAACTGTAATAGAAACATTTGCAACTATAGGATTTGGACCTCATATTTCTCTAACTCCAGACCTACAAATTTATATTCATCCAGCACGAAGACCTGATAAACGTTCTGCGAAAGTTTACGGTGTTCGGGCTAACTTTTCTACCTAATCCCACAACTTCATTATCTACATTTTTAGGAGTTTACACATGCCTTACGGGACACGTTACCCAACATTAGCTTTCCATACGGGAGGAGTAGGAGAATCCGATGACGGAATGCCTCCTCAACCTTTCGAAACTTTCTGCTATGACTCCGCTCTTTTACAAGCCAAAGTCGAAAATTTTAATATCGTTCCCTATACATCTGTACTACCTAAAGAACTTTTCGGGAATATTGTTCCCGTAGATCAATGTGTTAAATTCTTCAAACATGGTGCTGTTTTAGAAGTGATTATGGCTGGACGCGGGGCCGCGACAATAGATGGCACTCATGCAATTGCTACAGGTGTTGGCATCTGCTGGGGACAGGACAAAAATGGTGAGCTTATCGGTGGCTGGGCCGCAGAATATGTAGAGTTTTTCCCTACATGGATCAATGATGAGATCGCAGAATCACATGCAAAAATGTGGTTAAAAAAATCTCTACAACATGAACTAGACCTTCGCTCCATTGTCAAACATAGTGAATTTCAATACTTCCATAACTACATCAATATTAAGCAAAAGTACGGTTTCTCATTAACTGCATTAGGGTTTCTCAACTTTGAAAATGCCGATCCGGCAACAATTAGGTAAGGAGAATTCATGATTTCTAATGGGGGTAAAACGAGGAAAAATCTTGGCGCCATAGCTTTAGCAGGTATGGTAATTAGCTCCATGATTGGGGGAGGAATTTTTAGTCTTCCCCAAAATATGGCAGCATCCGCGGGAGCAGGAGCTATTATCTTAGCATGGATCCTGACAGGCGTAGGCATGTTTTTTATTGCCAATACTTTTAAAATTCTCTCATTAGTACGCCCTGATTTAACAACAGGGATCTACATGTACAGCCGAGAAGGATTTGGACCTTATGTGGGATTTACTATTGGTTGGGGGTATTGGCTATGCCAAATCTTTGGTAACGTCGGTTATGCCGTCATGACCATGGATGCATTAAATTATTTCTTTCCTCCCCATTTTAAAGGGGGAAATACTATCCCTGCAATTATTGGAGGCTCTATCCTTATATGGGTTTTCAATTTCATAGTCCTTAAAGGAATCCGTCAGGCATCTTTCATCAATATTATTGGAACAGTATGTAAACTTGTTCCTCTTATTGTATTTATTGTTATCACAGCATTCCTTTTCAAACTTGCTATTTTCAAAACTGATTTTTGGGGGCATACAGCTACAAAAGCTCAACCGTTGTTAGGATCAGTAACTAGCCAATTAAAAAGCACAATGTTAGTGACTTTATGGGCTTTCATTGGAATCGAAGGTGCTGTCGTTATGTCAGCACGTGCGAAAAACTCTAGTGCTGTTGGAAAAGCTACCCTACTAGGTTTTGTAGGATGCTTAACTGTTTATATACTTTTATCCATCCTACCTTTTGGCTCCCTATTTCAACATCAACTTGCTGATATTGCTAATCCTTCAACTGCTGGAGTATTAGATATTCTCGTGGGGAAATGGGGTGAGGTCTTAATGAACATAGGTCTTCTTGTAGCCATACTCTCCAGTTGGTTATCTTGGACTATGATTGTTGCAGAAATTCCTTATTCTGCAGCAAAAAATGGTACGTTCCCAGAGATCTTCACAATAGAAAATGCTGCGCATTCTCCTAAAGTCTCGTTATATATAACGAGTGCTCTTATGCAAATCGCGATGCTTCTCGTATATTTTTCAACAAATGCATGGAATACGATGTTGAGCATCACAGGAGTGATGGTTTTACCTGCCTATTTAGCAAGTGCCGCCTTTCTTTTTAAATTCAGCAAAGATAAAAAATATCCCAATAAAGGACCCATTAAATCTGCCACCGCAAAATACACAGGAATTTTCGGTGTTATTTATTCTATCTGGTTGATCTATGCTGGAGGTTTAAATTATCTATTTATGGCTATCATTCTCTTAGCCTTAGGTATTCCATTCTACATAGATGCTGGAAAGAAAGGTAAGAATGCGAAAACTTTTTTTGCAAAAAAAGAGGTTACAGAAATTACAATAATTGCTTTGTTGGCGTTATTAGCGATTTTCCTCTTTTCAACGGAAAAAATCCGTTTATAATGATCCCAATCACCCTTTGGGAGAAGCCTTCGGGCTTCTCTCATTTTTTCTTTAGTTCTCCTTTATTTTCTTCTACATTCCCCTCTGTTATTTAATACATTATTTGCTTATCCTCAGAAGTAGATATAGAGACAAATTCTTATTAAGATCGTAGATTTCAAGGTAAACGTATGCGTATAGCAGTTTTAGGAGCAGGTTATGCTGGGCTTTCTGTAACTTGGCATTTGCTACTACACTCTCAGGGAACAGCAACAATAGATCTTTTCGATCCCGTTCCTCTAGGTCATGGCGCATCAGGATTATCTTCAGGTCTCCTTCATGGTTTTACTGGGAAAAAAGCTAGTAAACCTCCACTTGCGGATTTAGGAATTACCTCTACTCACGGATTAATCACAGAAGCTAGCAAAGCATTGAATATTCCTATTGTTCTTTCTCGAGGAATAATCCGCCCAGCCATAGACGACCAACAGGCGGAAATTTTTATGAAACGCGTTGAAGAATTCCCTAATGAATTAGAATGGTGGGAAAAAGCACGTTGTGAAATGACAGTTCCGGGTATAGTTGCTAATCTTGGTGCTCTATTCATAAAGAACGGCGTAACTATAAATAATAACGCCTATATCAATGGTCTTTGGGATGCTTGTGCTAATCTTGGCACACAGTTTTATGACGAGCTTATAGAAAATATTGAAGATATTGAAGAGTTTTACGATCACATTATTGTAACTCCAGGAGCTAATGCTCATGTTCTCCCCGAATTAGAGAAACTTCCTCTATCTAATGTAAAAGGTCAGCTTATAGAAATTTCTTGGCCTGAAGACCTAGCAATGCCACAATTTAGCATCAATGCACATAAATATATGGTGGCAAACACAGAAAATAATACCTGCATTTTAGGAGCAACTTTCGAACACAATCAGACTGAACCTGTTACTGACGAAACTAGTGCTTATAATGAAATTATGCCTCCTATTCTTTCGTTATTTCCTGCTCTTAAAGAAGCAAAGATCCTCAACTATTATGCAGGAACGCGTTCGTCAAGTTCTACTCGCCTACCTTTAATTAGTAGAATAAAAGAAAACCTTTGGTTCCTAGGAGGCCTAGGATCCAAAGGTCTACTTTATCACGGTCTTACCGGAGATATGCTCGCTCAAGCTGTATTAAAACAATCTACAGCCTACGTAGCTAAAGAGTTTCTATTCACTCTTTAATTAATTTTTCTTTCGAGATCTGCTTCTCTAAATAAAAATCAAAAGAGAAATTAAAGAAAAAGGAAACTGCAGGTGTAAGGATTAATGCTATTGGCATAATCAATACCAAGACTTCCATCAAAAATGATCCTGTATTCATATCTGATAAACAAACTAAATGCGACATCAAATAAAACGAATCTAAAGCTAACCAGCTACACAAAGCTAAAGGTATTGCTGCTATGATAAATCCAATAAATTGATTTAAGATATTCCCCTGGAAACAACGAAGTAAGTGCATATAGTCAATGCTATCATGATCACTCAAAGCAGGTATGCAGAAAAATAGAGATACGAAAGCACCTAGAAATAGCAAGATCAAAGTTGTTGCTGAAAGGTAAGGAATAAAAATTAGCAGGGTATGGAAGAACTTACCAATCCAAGGTAAAGAGCTTAGAAATACTGAAAGTAAAATTATCGTGCTCACTACAACCATAGCTATAAAAAACGGCATGGACACAAGTAGTGATAACCAAAGCGATTTCCAATTCTTATGAAATGCTGAAATGATTTTACCCTCATTTCCCACAGATTCTTGTTTTAAAAGTGCCTGTACAATTACAGCAGAAGCACAAACAATACTGAAAGAAGAGAAAAAAGCTCCCAGTCCTAACGTTGATAACGAAAAACTAAGAACAAACTGTGAACATAGTTTTAAAAATATGGCAAAAACAAAACCAAAACAGCACAAACTAGAAAAAATAAAAAGAAATCGCTGTTTATTAAAGATCTTTTTAAAAGCATTTTGACTTAATACATCAAAAGATTGAGTCATAAATCACCCCCACTAACTTGCGCTATAACAAAGAGACATTGGCTTTTTCCTGAGAAATTTCATCCAAGGATATTTGAATCTTATTTTTTATAAAGGCATCCCAAGATAATCCAGGAACAATCTCGTAATCCCCAGAGGGCAACATACGACATGGGAAACCAAAAATTAAATCTTCAGGAATACCGTAAGGATTATAATCAGAACATACTCCAGTAGAGAACCACTCCCCATCTTTAGGAAGAAAAATAGAGCGTGCAGCTTCAGCTAAAGCACGAGCAGCAGATCCCGCGGAAGACTTTCCACGAGCTTCAATCACAGCACTTCCTCGATTTTGAATAGAGGGCAGCATGATGTTTTCAAGCCAATCACGATCGCTTATAACCTCTACAGCAGGTTTGCCTGAAATCAATGCCTGAGTGAAATCAGGAACTTGTTTTGCGGAATGATTCCCCCAAATAACAACATGAGTCACTTCATCCAAAGGTACTTCCGCACGATGTGCTAACATCGTATGCATACGATTTTGGTCCAAACGAAGCATAGAATGAAAATTCCTTCTATTCAATTTTGGAGCCTGATTCATAGCGATCCAGCAATTGGTATTTACAGGATTGCCGACGACCAAAATCTTTGCATCTCGTTTAGCAGAAGTGTTTAGCACTGAACCTTGAAGAGAAAAAATTTCTCCATTACGTTTTAAAAGATCCGAACGTTCCATTCCAGGACCTCGGGGTACTGCTCCTATTAGAAAAGCCGCATCAATACCATCAAAAGCATCTTCCAAAGAAGTTGTGACACGTAGAGATTGTAAAAGAGGATAAGCGCAATCATCGAGTTCCATACGCACACCGGAAAGCACTCTTTCTAAGCCTGGGAGGTCATACACACGTAGATCGATGCCACAATCATTACCAAAAACATCACCATGAGCTAGAGCAAATAAAAAACTATAGGCGATTTGCCCTGTTCCACCCGTCACAGCAACACTAACCGTACGTGTTAGTTTCATAATCACGCCTCCCTAAAAAAAATCACTATAATCTTTAAATAAAAACAAAATCAAGCGCGTCTATTTTTCGATAGCTAAAGAAAGAAAATCCCCCAGCTAAAACCGTGTTAAGAGGCGAAATACATAAAAGCGCTTGGCTCTTATCCACAATACTCCGCATCTGAATTCTATACCAAGACTTATGCTTTACTAACGTTTCTGTCAAACCATAGTTCCCATCCCAAACTCTTATAAAAGATAGGAATGTCCGAGTAAAAAACAAATTAGAAAAATCTCAAAAAAATATTCGTGTATGAAAAAAGACGAGGGGAGGCATTACTGCTTCTTAAAAACAGTTGTAAATTAAAAAAATGACAATGAAGAAGGGCTTAAAAGGCTATACGGTAGAAAACGGCTCCTCGAGCTCCTACCCAAACCCCCGTACCAGATTTGATGACCTGCTCTCCCTTACGAGTAGATAAAACACCGTGAATATCTAAAAATCCTGCTGAACGCACACGAATAAAAAACATAGCGTTTCATCCATCGCTTAGAAAATGAAAGCACTAATTATACCATAAAAACTATTAAAATATTCAGGAAAAACGATTCTTATCTCCCTGAAATTCCTAGATCTGGTCACTTTTATTTTTAGTATCATTAAAAAGTCTTAACAATACTTCTGCTTCAAGAAGGGTTCCTTCTTTGCCATGCCCTTGCATAATCTGCAGAACCTGATTTGCCAGGTCTTTCCCCAGGGTAACTCCTTCCTGGTCGAAGGAGTTAATTCCCCAGCAAAAGCCCTGAAAGACTATTTTATGTTCATAGAAGGCTAAAAGTCCTCCCATAGTGTAGGGAGTGAGTCTCTCAGACACAAGAATAGAGGAGGGACGATTTCCTCTAAAATTTTTATTCGGATTAGTATCTCCCCTTCCTTTTGCTAACGCTATAGACTGAGCTACCATATTAGCAAAAAGCTTTTGAGAAGAACTAGATCCAGCTATAACTATATCCTTTCCCCTTTGATTCTCAAGAAAACCAATGAATTCCACAGGAACAATATCACTACCTTGATGAAGACATTGGAAAAACGAGTGTTGGCTATTTGTTCCTATCTCACCCCAAATAATCGGACTTGTGGAAAAGCTTATTATCTCTCCATTCTGAGCAACACTCTTCCCATTAGATTCCATACCGCATTGCTGTAAATGGGCGGGAAAATATTCTAATCCTGTAGCATAAGGAACCACAACAGAAGTAGGATAACGTAAAAAATTACGATTCCAGATACCTAACATTGCTGATAATAAAGGGAGATTCTCATTCATACGAGGTTCTAAAGCTGCCAAATCCATAGCCGCAGCTCCTTCAAGGAGCTGTAAAAACGTATCAAAGCCATAGGCAAAGCCTAAAACAACTCCACCAACCATAGATGTGGAAGAATAGCGTCCCCCGATACTATCCCAAATATGGAAAACTTCAAGATATTTATCCGTATCATCCATAGGACTACCCTCACAGGTAACAGCAATGAAATGTTCTCTGAAACTCAATCCTTGTTTTAAGAAATGATCTGCTAGTAATTCTTCATTAACAGCAGTCTCTAATGTAGTTCCTGATTTCGATACAGTAACAACCAAAGTCTTTCGGCAATCTATCTCTTGTAAAACTTCTGCAGCATTGTCGGGATCTACATTAGAGACGAAATATACTCTCTTATCTGATAGACAACAGCCTTTTAAAGCACAATGTAAAGCTTTAGGTCCAAGTTCAGAACCTCCTATTCCAATTTGTACAATAGTTGTAAAAGCATCCCTATATTTATTAAGAAAATCTTTTAAACGTTGCGCTTCGATTTTTGATCTTAAAGAAATATCCTCGGCATTACCTTTTAAAGAGATTTCTTTAACCCATGCACGTGTCGCAGTATGTAAAGCAGGTCGAGATTCACTAGGAAAATTATCGATATAGTTAACAACTTCTCCATTTTGCATTGCCTGCATAGATTCGATAAGACCACGTTCAGAAGCTAAATCCGTTAACGCAGATAAAATACCCTCATCGATACGTTCCGTAGCGTAACTTAGTGTAAAGCCTTCTACAGACAAGGAAAATCTTTCTATACGCTCTTTAGAAATCACTCCGGGGATTGTCAAATCTATAGGCGCCACAGCTAAATCTTGTAATATCTTTGTTGAGGAGCTCTCTAAAAAGCCTTTTCTATCCATCGTCTACCTCGTCCTAGCTTAAAAACTATCTAAATATCTATACTCAAAACTATACCAGCCGAAGTTGGATTTTATGGCCTCAGCCCAGTTTTGTGATGTTATTCTTGAACAATTTGTTCTTTTTCTCTCGGTAGATCGCGGTCTTTGCCGCAATTCTATTTCTGCATATTATCAGGACATTACCTTATTCTTAAAAATAAGTGCCATTACATCAATCAAAGAAATTTCCCAAGATAGCGTATATCTGTTTGTTCAGCAGCTACATAAACGTAAAGAAGCTGAGTCTACTTTAGCCCGTCGTTTGATTGCCTTAAAAGTATTTTTTCGATTTCTTAAAGAGGCAAAGCTTCTTGATCATCCTCCTCTTATTGAACATCCAAAAATTTGGAAACGTCTTCCTTCTGTTTTAACACCAAAAGAAGTTGATGCTCTTTTATCTGCTCCTCAACAAACCAGAATTTCTCCTATCATTTCTACTAGAGATACCGCAATTCTCCATACATTATATTCCACAGGTATTCGCGTATCTGAGCTCTGTGGTTTATGCATTGGTGACGTTAGTGATGATTTTCTACGTGTTACGGGAAAAGGTTCTAAAACACGACTTGTTCCCCTAGGAAAACTCGCCTGTAAAGCTATCGATATCTATCTATGTTCTTTTAGAGAGAACTTTCAAAAGAAAAACCCAAAAGAACCTCACCTATTTCTCTCTGTACGCGGGCGCAAATTAGAGCGATCCTGTGTGTGGAGAAGAATCCATTACTACGCAAAGCAAGTAACCCATAAACGCGTCTCACCACATTCCCTAAGACATGCTTTTGCCACACATCTATTAGACAATAAAGCAGACCTCCGAGTGATTCAAGAAATGCTCGGGCATGCTCGTATTGCTTCTACAGAAATCTATACTCATGTAGCTGCGGATACCCTAGTAGAAAACTTTCTTTCCTATCACCCAAGAAATCCCTAGTCACAATGATAGAAAAACGTACCATCCTCAAATCGAGAATAACAATCTTCATTACTTTGTGATGTCCCGGTATAGCCTCCGTAAGTCTCAGGATAATAGTATCCATAATCATAAGGATAGTAGAAACTATAGGGAACATGACCGTTTTGTTCTTGAAATTGTAATCCCGATACAGGCACTGCCTTTACTAAGGACACAGACTCCAAAGCAAGGGAATTTTCTCCAAAAGCTACAGAAAAACAACAACTTAGGAAACAAGCGAAAACTAGAAGCATTTTCTTCATGAAATTCCTCAAAAAAATCTAAAACTCTAGATTTTATTTTACTACGAACGGGAATTTAATGATTTTCCTAGAGAAGAGATGTTGAAATGCCCAGGATAGGACTTGAACCTACATGCCGCGAAGCACTGGATCCTAAATCCAGCGTGTCTACCAATTTCACCACCTGGGCAGAAAAACACTCTATGGTGGTTAGCAGATTCATTTTGATTCCTATTACTGTTTTTGTAAATAGAAAATTCCTATATTCTCGAGTATTCTCTCCTAACTTCTAACCCTTTTATAATCAAACTTGCAGGAAAATGGGGTTTTATATAATTTTCATCATTTCTATGTCCCCATAACTTACTCGTGCGAAAATTAGTATGAACACTCCCCTGCCTTCAGCAGTCCCATCTACCAACATGACTTTAAAGGAAGATGCTTCATCTTCAGCATCAACAGCTTCCAGTATTTTAAAAACGGCAGCCGGAGATGTTGCGCTTTCTGTATTTACTTCAGAAGGATCAACGCCAGCCTCTCTAAGTTCTCTTGCTGCTTTTGCTCTTGCGCAAATTTCTGCAATTTCTGGAGAAAATGCTAATCTTCTACAAGATTGCTCCTACAATCTTGTTTTTCTTCCTCCGGAAACCGTTGAAGTTGAGATGCTCATCTCTGATCTCCTACAAGCTTTAGAAACTACAGATCCTACGAAAGCACAGGAACAATCAACAGCTTTAGGAAAACAAGAACAATTTCTTCCTCAAGAAGGAGGCAAACCTCAGGATGTGGCGCCAAGATCTACAAAAGAAACATACGCGACGCCGAAAGAATCACAACAATCCTCGAAAGCTTCCACTAACTATTCCTCTGTGAAAACTTCTGATTCTCGACCTTACACTCCCCATTCTTCAACCCAACATACCTTGGGACAATCTGCACAACGTGCTGTTCATACAACAGTATCCCAGCAATCTCGAACAGAAAAGGATGGAGAACACGTTTCTTCTCAATCTTATGGTTCCTTCGTTACAGAGAAAAAAGAACAGCAAATCTTCACAACAAAGTCTCAAGAATCTAAACAAGATCGCGAAAAGCGAGATCAAAAACAAGATCGACAACATGAGGGACAACATCAAGAAGATAATTCTCAAGAAAAAGAGCGAGGAAAAAAATACAAAGCTAAGGTTTCCTTCGAGGAAATTGAGGAAGTGTCTCACGAACTCTCTATAGCACATTTACGCTATCTTAATGATGCGCGGCAGTCTCGAGAGATTAACGTTGAGGAAGAAAAAACATTTAAAAGAAAAGCACAATCTCCCATGGCACTTTTCACGGCAGGAGCCCCCCTAAAAGGATTTGCGCCAATTCCCACTCCAAAAGTTGAAAACGTATTTATACGTTTTATGAAACTTATGGAAAGGATCCTCGGACAAGCTGAAGCCGAAGCTCAAGAATTATATCTGCGCGTTAAAGAACGCACTGATAATGTAGATACATTAACGCTACTTATTTCTAAAATCAACTCTGAGAAGGGTGCTATTGATTGGAGAGAGAATTCAGAAATGAAAGCTCTCGTAGATCAAGCTAGAAAACTTGGGGTAACGATAACAGACACGTTACAATGGTCTGAAGAAGAGAAAAAGCTTCTGAAAGAAAATATTCAGATGCGGAAAGAAAACATGGAGAAAATTACGCAGCTTGAGCGAACAGATATGCAAAGGCATCTTCAAGAAGTCTCACAATGTCATCAAGCACGCTCCAACGTATTAAAACTTCTTAAAGAACTCATGGATACCTTTATTTACAATTTGCGTCCGTAATGTCATATTTAGTTTATTTATTAGAAAAGATAGCTTCATCGAGCAAAGAAGATTATCCCTTTCCGGATGATTTAGAAAGTTATTTGTCAGGATATTTTCCAAATAAAGATCTGCCGTTAGATACGTATCAAAAACTCTTTAAAATTTCCTCTGAAGAACTGGAACGTGTTTATAAAGAAGGTTATAACGCCTATCTGAATAGAGAATATCAAGAAAGTAGTGAAACTTTTCGCTGGTTAGTCTTTTTTAATCCTTTTGTATCTAAATTTTGGTTTTCTTTAGGAGCATCGCTGCATATGAGCCAGCTTTATCCTCAAGCTCTACATGCCTATGCTGTGACTGCATTATTACGCGATAAAGATCCCTATCCTCATTATTACGCCTACGTCTGTTATACCCTCATGGACCAACATGAAAATGCGAGTAAAGCTTTAGAACTTGCATGGGAAAGAGCAAAACATCATAGCGCTTATCAAGAACTGAAAGCAGAAATCTTGGATATAAAAAACCATGCATAATCCCATAAATCTAGGGAACTGACTATGTCCTCCTGGCTAGCACAATCTACAGAGATTCTCTTAAATCAACAGCCTTATATTCCAGATAGTCCTAAGCAATCTGAAGGAATATCTAGTATAAAATATTCAATTACTCTAGCTCCAGAATCTTCAGGAAAATCTCTACAGAAATTCTTCACAGATAAATTTAGTAAAACCTTATTTATAAAAAGTGAAGGGCAGGTTATTACACATAAACAACTAACTCCTGCAAGTCCTAGAGAAAAAATCTTACAATTTGGAAGTTCTCCAGCATCACAATTACAAAAAAAAGAACAGTCATCAACATCTTCACCTTGGAACCTTTTTTCGCAGAAGAATTCCAAAGAATCGATGAGAATTTTGCTCAAAGATTTAATGATGCCGCAATCTCAGGAAAAAGCATCTGAAAAAAACTCTTGCTCTGAGAAATTCCTAGCCACACCAACAGCTAAACGATCTGAAGAACAAACAAAAACGCAAGATAGTTTAGATAAAGCTGAAATCTTCCGTGAATCTGCAGAAGATTTAGAACATAAAATCCAGTCTGAAAAGAAAACATTTTCTTCTCAGAATACTGATTTACATAGCAAAGAAGAAGACCGACTAAATCTAAAATCGCCACAAGGAAAATATAATAAAGGATTATCACAAGATGAGCATCCAGGAAAACAGCAGCAGCAAGAATGTATCTTTAAAAAATTCCAAAAAAATAAAAAAACACGAGCAGCTTCTGTTGTTCCTATTATTAGCCCTCCTTCTGTTGGTGTATTTACCTTGAGTTACCTCTTAACAAAACAAGGAATTCTTTCAGATTTTTCTGCCTATGCGTCCTACAAAGATTGTGTGGAAACGACCCAAAGGGAGTTAGAAGCAACACATGAAGAACGCATAAAACAAATCCAAAAATCCATAGAAAAAGAAGAACAGGCAAAACGCTGGGGTTCATTAGCTACTATTGTAGAGTGGATTACTCCATGGATCTCCATAGGATTAGCTTCCGTTGCTATAGTCATGGGTGGAGGTATTTTCTCTTGGGTAAGTTTACTTGCAGGTCTTATCGCCTTAACATTAACTTTATTAGACGCTTTAAATGGCTGGGAAGCTATTGAAAAACTTCTTCCGGGAAAAAATAAGCAATTAAAACAAAAAATATTGAAAATAGTGCAAATTGTTCTTTATGTCATAGCTGCCTTACTCTCTATCGCCACTTTAAGCATGGAAAATCTTGGGCTTTCTCCAATCGCAGAAGGAGCTATGCGAGGTATAGGCCCTGCTTTAGAAGGAGCTTTGGCTCTTTTACGCGGAGCTATGCTTTGGGTGCGATCCAGTCTATTTAAAATTAAATCCCACTACGTATCTCTTGAAACAAAAATAGAATTATTAAGTTTAGAAAGAGATGATTACCTTGCTCGCACTCAAGAACTCATAGAAAGTATTCATGATTCTTTCGAAAATCTCGCACGCGTGTTACAGTTATGCAGAGAAATGGATAGAACGTTTCTGGAAGCTCTAAGATAAATTCTGTTTTAAGGAATGTTATGACAGCATCTTGTTCAACAACAACGAGTACAACTTCAGAAAGTGCCGACCTTGATTTGTTAATGATAGAATCAGGATCAGAGGCATCTTCAACAACTGATGCTGAGGTTAGCGTTCCTGATTGTTGCCAAATGGCTATCTTACGTTCCATATCGGATACTTGCTTGAGTTTACTGAATCAATCAGGATCGGTATTTTCACAACTTCCTCCCCAAAACAAACCAGCACCTTCAGAGACTTTAATGGCAAAGAATGGTATGTTGATGAAATCTTCATCTCTACCGAATCTGTCATCACAAAAATCTCTAGATACATTTTCCTCTGCTAATAAAAATCCTGCTTTGCGACAAGCTAATCCATCCTCGTCTTTTTCCTCTGTAAAAGAACAAAAAGCGGAAACAAGTATGGGATTTTCTTCTTGCCTAGCTCCTAAAGACGAAAATTCCATAACAAAAACAACAACACTTGTCTTAAATCTACCAGAATCTAAAGATGATGGTCATGGAGAAAAATCATCCGTTCTCTTATGTACAACACAAGTTGAAGTTCAAACTTATGATAAACAAACCATAAAAGAGCACAGTCTAAAAGATACTGCTAAAACTTCTGAAGAAGCTACAAAATCTGCACCATCTTCACCAAAACCTTCCACATCTTCTCTCAGTCCTATGGCACTATTCAGCCATGTACAGAAAGAGACTACAGAAACACGTCTCGATACAAAATCTCAAGAAAAAGAAGAAGGAAAAGGAGAACAAGGACAGCAAGAACGTCAGGATCAGGAACAGCAACATCATAAACAGAAAAGAGACTTCGCTATTGAAGAGTTTTCTAATCAAATGTCTGTTCACTATACGCAGTCTTGTAGCTTACCTGACGAAATTATTGACTTCGCTCTTACAGAAGCACAGCTCAGCTCTCTGATGCGCATGCGTGTATCAAATCTGGATGTCCTTAGAATCTGTGCAGAAATTATGAAGCTCATGTTGAATAGCAGAGAACAAGATAATCTTTCTCGTTTAGAAGCTAGAAAGCATCTTTTAGAAAAAGCTAAAGAGCTTATTGAAAGTTATCAAAGTCAAGCCCAGATTTCACAATGGTTAGGAATTGCTACGGCAACTTTAGGTATCATAGGAGCTGCAACTCCGATTATTGGTGAAATCTCCGGAAAACGCATTCTAGAATTTATCCAAAAACATACAGGATTATGGAAAGGAGCAACAGCACGAACATTCTTTAAAGGTGCTGGTAAAATTTGTACTTCTCTATCACAGCTTACAGAGGCCTCATCAAAAATTTATGAGTTGAAAGAAACTGCATCACGAACATTTGCAGAAAATTATAAAGAGATATTCCGTATGGAACATGATGAAATCACCCGTTCTATCGAAGAGGTGAAAGATCATTGGAAAAATATGGATAATTTCTTACTACAGGTACTACAAACAGAACACGACGCTGTTCGTAGTCTTTATCAATAAAGAGTGCTTACCTTCGTATATTTTTATATGCTTTTGTCTTACCCCAAGGAAAAGTAACATCACAGCTTTTCTCTGTAACAAACATTGTATCTCCATCGGGCAACGAATCTAAAGAAAAGGAAATAGTGATGACTATATTCCCTGATTTTAGCTTTGCTAAAGCGGTTAAAACACCTTTCAATACCTTCAAAGAATACGACGAACCGTAAAAATAGACACAGGAAGCTTGAGATAATTCTGTTTCATAAAAATACTCTTTAAAAAATATTGTTGGCTGTGGAGATAACAGCTTATGCATGCGTGAAGCGAAGTTAATAAAAGCAGATTGATTATCTATACCCACAACCTGACATTTCAGAATATCGGAAAACCAAAAACACACTTTTCCTAATCCGCAACCTAAATCATAAACAATATCTTGAGAGGTAACTCCGAATTCTCTACTCACTTTATTTAATACTGACCAAGGGGTCTCTCCGTAAACATTCCCCTCCTTGAGCAAGGAAGATTGTGGCGAACGACGTAATCTCTTGTAGGGATTCCTGAATAAAGAATAAAAAAACTTCGCTAGATCATATACGATTAGTTTTGGGTATTTAATGTAGAGCGAGAAGAACAGATAAACATATTCTCTAATAGAGAAGACTATTCTATGAATTCCTACTCGCAATACATGTAAAAATGAAGACTTTTTAATTGCGAAGCTCTTTAGGCGGTTGGAATACGACATCTTCTATAGCAAATATATCCTCTTCAACTTGTAAATCGGGTATTAACTCTTTTAACCTAGAAATACAAGATTGAACAATATGCTCAGGAGTTGATGCTCCTGCTGTTATTGCAATATCACCGGAATAATTTAAAATCTCATCAGAAATATGATCCGGGCTGTTCACTAATCTAGCGGGAATATTTCGTTTTTCAGCAACTTCTCGCAAACGATTGGAGTTTGAACTTTGCACATCTCCAATAACATAAACAAAATTTACCTTAGGCAACACCGAGCGTAGAGCTTCTTGGCGATTTTGCGTAGCATAACATACAGAAGAACTAGGTAAGGTAACAATATTCGGATAACGCACCTTTAATGCTTGGGTAATTTCAGCAACATCATCCAAACTCAATGTTGTTTGAGTCACAAAAAATAAAGGTATCTCCACTCCGAAAGGAAGGTTAGCGACATCTTCCACCTTTTCCACTACCGTAACACTTTCAGGAGCTTCTCCACGAATCCCAATAACCTCTACGTGTTTTTTCTTTCCTATCAAAATAATTTGATAACCTTTACTTGCATAAAGCTTAACTGCTGAATGAATCTTAGTTACCAGAACACAAGTTGCATCAATATCAAAAAGATTCCGAGTTTTTGCTTCTTCACGAACTTCCGGAGGAATACCGTGAGCAGAATAGATAACCTTTTCTCCACAAGGAACATCACTAAGATCTTCAATAAAGATAGCCCCTCTCCTTTTGAGATCATCTACCACATGACGATTATGAACAATTTCATGTTTCACATAAATCGGAGGCCCCCATTTTTCTAAAGCAGCCTCTACCACTTGGATAGCACGAACTACCCCAGCACAAAATCCTCTAGGATTACTTAATATAACCCTACGCATACATCTCACCTCCAAAATTGAGCACGATGCTTAATAAAAAAACCTTTAGAAAAAGATTTTGCACTTTTTCTAAAGGTTATTAATATAACAGAAGATTTTTATATTGTTATATTTATTACGAGCTAGTTCTTATATTCTATGTTTCTTCCGAATGAGAGACAGTTTTATCCGCTTCTTTCTCAATGAGATCAAGAACTAAACCTTTCACATTATTAATGTAATTAGAATATTTGCCTGTTTGTAGGTCCGTATCTGTAACATCTAAAAATACATCAGGAGAGACTCCTAAATTCTCTATGAAAGAACCATCTGATCTCACTGCTAAAGATCCAGTTAAAGAACAATGTTTAATTCCTGTTCTATTAGGGAACTCTACGTTAAAGACAAAACCTCCAGCTCCTGCTGTAGTCATTCCTACAATCAAGGCTCGATTATTATCTTTCATAATCGCAGGGAATAAATCTCCACAGGAGAAATCTTCTTCGTTAATCATGACACATATAGGATGTGAATAATGATTATCAGGATGTGGGTGCACTTTAGCAAATCCTAATAAAGGCATAGGTATAGAGAGATTAATATCTCCATTTGCCCAGCATTTTAAAACGGTATTAGAAAATGTCTGTAAATAGCCTACAGCATTCATATCGATAGGATAACCTTCCATATCATCACCGAGAGCATTTCTTGCTTGCTCATCAGTTTCAACACCATCAAGAAGGTTCAACCATTTTACTGCAGATTGAACTTCACTTTGGGTTAAAATCATCCTATGCTTAGGTGTTTCTAAAGGTCTGTCTGTTAATCTAGAGATCAACCCATAAAGATAGAATACACTACCACCAGGATTGTTTGTCTGATCAATAATCAAAGCTTCTGTTTTCTCTTCCATCACCTTAATAATATCATCGAAGTCATTCCATGGGGATTCCATATTCATAACACTACGGTCTTCCATGTCTGTCCAAGAATATGTAGAAATTCTAAGAAATCCAATATTGTGAGACTGTCCACGATTATCTGTACATGTGAATATATAGGCATGATAAGGACCACTGTTAGCTCTCCATGTCACATGTCCGAAATCAGGGAAAAAGCCTTTTTTACTCCCAATATTATAATCACTATTTAAACCGCGTTTATACTGCTCACGTAGTTCACGCCAGAAATAAGGAACCATTTCGTTTGTGAATAAGCAACTTTCAGAAGCGTTAGATATTAACGGTAAAGCACGTCCTGATCTCATCTCGATTACAGGCTCTTTTATCAAAGGAGCTATTAAAGATAGATCCTGAATATGTTCAGGAGTATGGCGCCATTTAACTTTTACAGTACGGGTTAAACCACTGGGACGACGAACTTTTAACGTAGCTATTCCTACAGGAACTTGATGACCGAGGGCAGAAGAGCGAGAAAATAGTGTTCTTGCGGCTGCGGCGTAATCAGAAGGAGCACCTCTACCAGTACGCACGCTTTCGATCGCCTGCATAATCGGCATACCGTCCATTTCTAAAATCTCATCATTTACAGAAATATCGGAACTATATGTATGTACATCAACAACAAAGCACTTATGAGAACTGCTTAACTTGATTGTATAAGGTAAATGAGAGTTCTCCGTAGCGAAGAAAGTAATCCCAGCATGAAAGTCATTTAAATCAGAGATATATTGCGCAAGAACTGTTTGGCAATGCTTGGTTGAAGGATTTTCCTCGATACACAATTTTAAACGCGCTTGATCCGTTGCATCCTTCAAATCCCAACGAAAAAGCTTATGCTTCCACTCTTTAGGAGCGTATTTAACATCAAGTAAGTGTTCTAAAAAATCCAAATCTGAACATGCATTTTTTTGAACTAAGGTCTTAGCAGAACCTGAAATTTGAAAACCTAATACTAGGGAGCAAATCAAAGCTGTAATTTGTTTTACTTTCATATTTACCTCTCTTCCAAATAGAGAATGTTTATAAGGAGGCGGTATGATAGAGGTACAAAGATTTTATTAAAACAAAGTTTTAAAAAAAAATTTTTACTCGAGAATAACCAACTCAAAAAAACATAGCGATACGCTCGAGCATAAAATATGAAATAAGACCGCCAAAATAACTAGCTAGTGCAATCCAAGAGATCTTCTTAAAATACCATAGGAAATCAACTTTCTCGATACCCATGAAGGCAACTCCAGCAGCTGATCCAATGATTAAAATACTTCCCCCGGTACCTGCTGCATAAGCAATCAACTTCCATAAAGTATCGTCCATTGGGACTTGATACATACCCATAGTCGCAGCAACAAGAGGAACATTATCCAATACGCTTGAAATAAGACCAATAAAAATAGCCACAATATTCCTAGAAAATATCCTGTCCATGCTCATTGAAAGTTCAGAGAGAACATTAGAAAAAGTCAAAGCATTAACAGCTAATAAGATACCTATAAAGAAGGTAATAGAGGAAATATCGATCTTCGTTAAAATATGAGGAATACGTAAGTGATAGCGATCTTCCCCGTGGGGAGAATGAATCCAGTCGCTAGCCAACCAAACAAGCCCGAGTCCTAATAAAGCTCCAATAAATGGTGGAACACCTAAACAGGCTTTCCAAATGGGAACCATCAATAAAGATCCCAAACCAATACAAATGATTAAACCACTTTTTTTAGGAGACCCTTCCATCTCAACATCCTTAGAGATCATTCCCGTGGTTCTCTTCTTAAGCATAAATTGTGCGCAAATTCCGGCTATAAGAACACAAACTAAACTAGGAACAAATAAAGCACGAATGATTCCCCAAGAGGTCACTTTATTATTAATCCACAGCATTGTTGTCGTTACATCTCCTAAAGGGGTCCAAGCACCTCCAGCATTTACACTAATGACGCAAATCGCTCCTAAAAGTAGACGATCTTCTCGAGACTTAACTAAACGCTTCAAAATAGAAATAATGATGATGATAGATGTTAAATTATCCAAGGCAGCGGATAGGAAGAAAGAAAGTCCTATCAAAACCCAAAGAAGCAAGGTCCTAGATTGTATATAACAACATCGCACTATAATCGAAAACCCCTTGTGTGCGTCTATGAGTTCAACAATGGCCATCGCTGCGAATAAAAAAAAGATTACCTGAGCCATATCAGCAATTTCTTCAGCTAGAATCATGTGATCCGCATGTTGCATATGAGAAAAATAAACTAGCCACATTAAACCTCCCATAGCTAAAGCTACAGCAGATTTATTCACTCGCACAATATGCTCGAAAACAATCGCGATATATCCAAATAAAAACAGAGCACACAATTGGAATTTCAACATAATGACCTCAAAAATAATTCTACGAACTAGTGTACTCCTATTTACAGGTTAGGTAAAGTAGGAAAAATCTTTCTAAATTAAGAAAAGCGTTTCTTTTTATACACTAAAATCAAAAATTTGTTATTTAGCACCGTTTTATACAGCAATTCTATATTCTTGAAGCTTAGATTTGAAGAAACAAAACGTCTATAAACAGAATGAACTATTTGACAAAGATACTAAAGAACAGAACAATAATAAAGTTCTCTAGTTCTGAATCCACGTTAGGAGTCTAGTGAAAGTCGCCTTATCGTTTAAACACCTTGTTCCCAAGCTTTATACTTGTATTAAGGAAGGTTACACCTTCAATACATTTAAAAAAGATTTCTTAGCCGGACTTACTGTAGGCGTTCTAGCATTTCCCTTCGCTATTGCTATTGCAATCGGTGTGGGCGTATCCCCTATTCAAGGTTTGCTAGCCTCGATCATTGGAGGTTTCATAGCCTCTGCTTTAGGTGGTAGTCGTGTTCTTATATCGGGACCAACAAGCGCTTTCATCTCTATACTTTACTGTATCTCAGCAAAATATGGTGTTGAGGGGTTATTCACAATTACCCTAATGGGAGGGGTATTCCTAGTAGCCTTTGGACTCACTGGGCTTGGCACTTTCATTAAATATATGCCATATCCAGTAGTTACAGGATTAACAACAGGTTTAGCTGTTATCATTTTTTCCTCTCAAATTAGAGACTTTTTAGGTCTACAAATGGGAGACAGCGTTCCTACAGATTTTATTGCTAAATGGATAGCTTACTGGGATTATCTGTGGACATGGGATAGTAAGGCTTTTGCCGTAGGGTTATTTACCCTACTGATCATGATTTATTTCCGCAATTATAAGCCACGATATCCAGGAGTAATGATTGCTATTATCTTAGCTTCGACACTAGTGTGGTTGCTAAAAATCGACATTCCTACGATTGGTAGTCGTTACGGAGCTCTCCCACAGTCAATACCCTTGCCTTCATTTCCACATCTTAGCCTGACAAAAATTTTACAGCTTATGCCGGATGCTTTAACTATTGCTGTTCTTTCCGGTATCGAAACTTTACTTTCAGCTGTAGTTGCTGATGGTATGACAGGATGGAGACATCAATCCAATTGCCAACTTGTTGCCCAAGGTATCGCAAATATCGGTACATCATTCTTTGCAGGAATGCCTGTAACAGGTTCCTTATCAAGAACCGCAGCAAGTATTAAATCTGGAGCTACAACTCCTGTAGCAGGATTAATTCATTCAGCCTTTATCTGTGTTATTCTTTTAGCTTTAGCACCGCTAACCGTAAAAATCCCCCTTACCTGTTTGGCCGCTGTTCTTATTCTTATTGCTTGGAATATGAGTGAAATCCATCACTTTATTCATTTATTCACTGCGCCTAAGAAAGATGTTGTTGTTCTCTTAACCGTCTTTATTCTTACAGTTATGACAACCATCACCTCTGCAGTGCAAGTAGGTATGATGTTAGCCGCATTTCTATTCATGAAACAGATGAGCGATCTATCTGACGTGATATCTACAGCAAGATATTTTGATGAAAATAAGCAAGCAAAAGATGATGATCTATTTTCAAAATCTGAAGTTCCTGCACATACAGAAATCTATGAGATCAACGGTCCTTTCTTCTTTGGAATTGCTGATAGATTGAAAAATCTTCTCAATGAAATAGAAAAACCCCCAAAGATTTTCATACTATGTATGAGCCGTGTACCTACAATTGATGCATCGGCTATGCATGCTCTAGAAGAGTTCTTCCTAGAATGTGATCGTCAAGGAACGCTTTTACTTTTGGCAGGAGTAAAAAAAACACCGCTAAGCGATCTTAAACGCTATCATTTAGATGAGCTTATCGGTGTTGATCATATCTTTTCAAATACGAAGAGTGCTCTTTTATTTGCTCAAGCTTTGATCAATTTAGAGAGCAAATCCTCTCATTAATGTTTCCCTACCATAGATTCGGGAACAACAAAACGATCGAACTCTTCCCCAGATAGGTATCCCATCTGTATACAAGCTTCCTTTAAGCTTATATTGTCATGGAAAGCTTTTAAAGCCATTTTAGAACATTTATCATATCCCAAAACTGGAGTTAAAGCTGTAACAAGCATTAAAGAATTATCCAAATATTCTTTAAGACGATATTTGTTCACACGCAAGCCTGAAACAAAGTAATCCGCGAAAGCTTGCATAGCTCCCGAAAGAATATCTACAGATTGTAAAAAATTATAAATTATCAATGGTTTCATGACATTAAGTTCAAAATTTCCTCGACTTCCACCAACGATTACTGCCTGGTTGTTTCCTATGACCTGAGCACAAACCATTTGTAAAGCTTCACATTGTGTAGGATTGATCTTACCAGGCATTATTGAAGACCCGGGCTCATTCTCAGGAAATAGTAATTCTCCTAAACCACATCGAGGACCCGATCCTAAAAAACTCAGATCTGTAGCTATCTTTGTTAAAGCACAAGCTAAAGTAGCTAAAACACCATGAGCATTCACTAGTGTATCGTGATTAGATAATGCTGAGAAATAATTCGATGCAACAATAAAAGGCTCTCCTGTTTCCTGACGTAAATAGTGGATAACTTTATCTATAAATCCATCAGGAACATTCAATCCTGTACCTACTGCGGTTCCCCCTATAGCCAACTCATACATGTGTGTAAGGGAAAACGCGACTCTTTCTAAAGATTGACGTATCTGATTACTATAACCAGAAAACTCCTGTCCTAATGTCATAGGAACAGCATCCATTAAATGTGTTCTCCCTATCTTTACACAATCGCGAAATTCAGCAACCTTAGCATCCAATGCCCTTTGCAGATGATCCATAGCAGGAATGAGCTTTTTCTTAAGACTGATCACCGCAGCAATATGCATCGCTGTGGGGAAAACATCATTAGAAGATTGGGATTTATTTACATGATCGTTAGGATGTATTGGTATTTTGCTACCTAGAACACCTCCATGACGTTGAATAGCTAAATTAGCAATAACCTCATTTACATTCATGTTGGATTGCGTACCGCTACCTGTTTGCCACACTTTTAAAGGAAAGTGCGCGTCAAACTTGCCTTCAAGAATCTCATCAGTAGCAGAAACAATCATGTCACAATATTTTGAATCTAGAAATCCTAGATCACGGTTTGCTTTAGCAGCACACTTTTTAATCCTAACTAAAGCACGAATAACTTCTTGAGGCATAACCTCAGGAGCCCAAGAAAAATATTTTTGAGAACGCGCAGTTTGCGCGCCATATAATTTATCTTCAGGGACTTCCACAATTCCTAAACTGTCATTTTCTTGCCGCATATATTCTATTCCCTTATGATTCCTTCATTATGTCTTCCCACTACATTTACAAAATGAAAAAAAAGTTTTTATGTTACTTTCTAACTATTTCATTTTTAATTTTATTTTGGGAATTTTTTACTAAAAATAACGCATCATTTTCCTTTCTCTGTCCACCTCCATCAAAAATAGCAGTGAATTTTTCAGATTCTATGAATCTTATTCTTTCTTCTTCCTGGTATACTTTGCGAGGTATTTTAGGGGGATTCTTTTTAGCGCTATTATTGTCGATAGGATTAGTAATTCTTATGCTGACCTATAAGCCAGCAAAAGATCTCTTAAATCCATTTTTCATACTAGTACAATGCACTCCTATGTTCACCCTAGCACCGTTAATTGTGCTATGGTTCGGTTGGGGACTAAATGCTGTTATTGTCCCTACAGCACTTACGGTCTTTTTCCCTCTAACGATAACGATCTATCAAGGAATCACATCTACTCCTGAAGAACTCTTAGAACAATTTATCTTACATCAAGCAACGAAAAAACAAATCTTCATTAAACTACGCCTTCCCTATGCTCTTCCTCATATATTTTCCGGATTAAAAATTGCTATGGGATCCGCAGGATTCGCTGCTATTGCTGGAGAATGGGTAGCTTCACAGTCCGGTCTGGGTATTCTCATTCTTGAAAGTCGAAGAAACTACGATATGGAAATGACCTTTTCAGGATTATTTGCCCTAACAACAGTAACTTTCATCCTATTTCAATTAATTCTACTAAGCGAAAAACTTACCTTTGCTCTATTTCGCATAGAGAAAACAACGAAGAGATTTAGATTGCCAAGTAGAAAATTCGCTTTCCTACTCATTCCTTTGCTTATCCTACCTATATGGAAAGTCAAGACTAAACAGATAAATCCAAGTAACCTCACCCCTATAACCCTACTTTTAGATTGGACTCCTAACCCTAACCATATTCCTCTATATGTAGGGGTTTCTAAAGGATTTTTCCGTAATCAAGGTATAGATTTACATATTCAAAAAAGTACGGATACCGGCGCTGTTATTCCTCATGTTCTATTTGAACAAGTTGACTTGACTCTCTATCACGCAATTGGAGTAATAAAAACGTCTCTTCAGGGAGCCTCTATACAAATAGTAGGGTCTTTAATTGATTCTACCCTACAAGGGTTTATCTACAGAAAAGAAGACAATATTTCAAAATTTGAAGACTTAAATAATAGAGTATTGGGTTTTTGTCTAAACAACTCGAGAGACCTTTCCTGTCTATTAGAAACGTTGCGTCTACGCGGAGTTATTCCCTCGGACGTAAGAAATGTAAGCTCTGATTTAATTTCACCAATGTTATTGAAAAAAATCGATTTCCTCTACGGAGCGTTTTATAATATTGAAGGTGTTAAACTAGATACTTTGGGAATGCCTGTAGGCTATTTCCTCTCTGATTCTTATGGGCTTCCTACCGGTCCTCAACTTCTTCTATGTGGCAAAAAAAATACAAAAGCTACATCTCCTGAAGTTGTTGAAGCTATACGAATAGCTCTTCAACAAAGCATTGACTACTGTCAAAAATATCCTAAAAAAGCTTTTCAAGCTTATCTTAAAGCAACACCCGATACACCTAAAATTGTTAAAGATGAAATTCTTCAATGGGAAGCCACACTTCCTCTACTTGCAAAATCTCAAGAACCCTTAAGTCAAGAATTAGGGAACACGTTATTAGAAGCTATAGCACACCGTTATCCAAATTTTGCAGATAAGATCAGTAATTTTTCTCTAAATGAGATATACCCGTCTAATTCGCAGGTTTGCCTGGGTGAGAAAACACATGAGCAAGTCGAGATAAAACATCTCGAAGTACTTCCATCGGTTTCTGGTCAGCACTGATACGAGAAATCTTATGAATAGGATAGTGTTGAATGATAGCGTCAATATCTTTTTGATATGACTGCAAACGCTTTTGCAATACTTCAATACCAACCTCGTTAATTCTCCCCTTACTATAAAGAGATTGTTGCGTACGTTCAAGTAACTTAGCCTCTTCATGCACATCTAAAATAATTACATGACGTACTGTGATATATGAATCTAAAAGCTTCGCTTGTCCTACTGTTCTTGGAAGACCGCTAATGAGCAGATCTTGACAGTCTGGTAGAAATTTTCCAGTAGCAATCAATCCTTGAACATAATAATTCCATACGGCAACAACATCTTCATCAGGAATCAAGGATCCAGAAACTGCGTATTTATGAAAAAGCTGTCGAATAGGAGATCCTATAGGATAACAACGGAAAATATCCCCAAGAGAAACATAAACCTGACTATCCCCATGGGCTATGAAATTTCCTAATAAATCTTTACCTGCTCCGGGAGGACCAAATAAAAGAATGGAAGAGAAGGGTTTAGTATACAGCTTTATGCTATTTGCTATGGATTCATCTATCATAAGATAATTTAGCTACCGGTATCGTAATTTCGATGTTTCTCCGTACTTTAGTTGATTACCTTGAAAAATAATAGCCCTAGCATATAAAAATTCTTCCCATGGACACTATTTATTTTTTATTACCCCAAGCTTGCATATTATTATTAGCAGCTGATGCTTTAACTAATGTTTTAGTATTAAATCATGTACTTACTCATTACTCCAGAAGAGAGCGTTTATTACTATTAGCCAGAGAAAGTATATTTGCCCTCTTTAGTATGTTCGCTCTTTATGAGGCAGCTTTAGGTACTCTATATGTATTAAAGACTCCTTTATGTGCAATACAGGTTGTTGGGGGTATTGCTGTCACTTTGACAGGAATGCGTGCTATTTTAAATTTAAGTAGAGAAAATAGTTGGAAAGGCTTTACATCTCCTTCCGCTTTATCTTTGGTAACACCTATAGCTTTACCTCTTATGATCGGACCTTCTTGGCTAGCAGCTTGCTGCATTTTAATAGGTAAACGCTATAGCTTCGCTTCTGTTTCTCTTATTCTCGTTCTTTCTTGGATCCTCATTTCTTTAGCAACGATTATCCTGCAAGTTTTTGTCGGCGGAGGCAAGGAAAAGGCTAAAGTACTCCTCGCTACACAAACGGTACTCGGTCTTTTCGCGACAATCGTAGGTACACAGCTACTTATGTCTGGATTACAATTAGCCTTCTTATAAAAGAGACGTTTTATGCTATTAACTCTGATTAATCTTAGCTTACTATTCTACGTGCTCTTTGATGCTCCAGGCTCTGTTCCTGTTTTCGTGTCTTTATTGAAGCACTACTCGGCAAAAAGGCAACAACGCATCATCCTTAGAGAATGTATCTTTGCTCTTGTTACCTTATTACTTTTTGTTACCTTTGGAAGAAAATTCTTTCAATTTCTTGACATCTCGCTATATGCGTTTCAATTCATTGGTGGTGTTTTATTGTTTTCAGTATCCTTGAAAATGATGTTGGTACCTCCACCTGTAGAATCCGATTCATCCGAACCTCAATCAGAGCCTATCTTTTTTCCTCTAGCCTTCCCTGTAATCACCGGGCCTGCCGTTATTACCTCATTGCTTAGCTATATGGAAGAAGATCTGTTTTCTAAAGAACTCATTCTTGGTGCTATGATTATCGCTTGGGTACTATCTGTATTCACCTTGTTAAGTTCGAGTTTCTTCAACCGCATTCTCGGATCTTCCGGTTTAGTTGCCTTAGAAAGATTGTTCAGTATTGCCTTATTATTAATGTCTGCAAACCTCATGCTCAAAGGTATTTCAATAGCATTTAACATAGGTTTTTATATTAAATAGTGTAATTAGATGAAAAGAAACGATCCCTGCTGGTGTGGAAACAAACGCAAGTGGAAACATTGCCACTATCCCCAGGCCCCTCAAGTATCTTGGGAACAACAAAAACAATATTACGCGTCACAATATGACATTACTTTAAAAACTCCTGAGCAAGTTGAAAAAATTCGTCATGCCTGCCAAATTACCGCTTGCATCCTTGATGCTCTCTGTAAAGCATCTAAAGAAGGTGTAACCACAGAAGAATTAGACCAACTCTCACGGCAACTACATAAAGAATATAACGCTATCCCCGCACCTCTAAACTATGGGTCTCCACCTTTTCCAAAAACGATTTGCACTTCACTTAATGAAGTAATCTGTCATGGAATTCCGAATGATATTCCTTTAAGAAATGGCGATATTATGAACATCGACGTTTCTTGTATTGTTGATGAATACTATGGTGATTGTAGTCGTATGGTTATGATCGGTGATGTCTCTGATATCAAGAAACGCGTCTGTCAGGCATCTTTAGATTGTCTCAATGCAGCTATAACCATATTAAAACCTAATCTACCCTTATATGAAATTGGCGAAGCTATAGAAGCTTGTGCTGATACTTATGGGTTTTCTGTGGTAGATCAGTTCGTAGGTCATGGTGTAGGAATAAAATTCCATGAAAATCCTTATGTGCCTCATTATAGAAACCATAGTAATATACCCTTAGCTCCTGGAATGACATTTACCATAGAACCTATGATCAATGTTGGGAAAAAAGAAGGAATTGTTGATCCAAGAAATCATTGGGAAGCAAGAACTTGCGATAATCAGCCTAGTGCACAATGGGAGCACACTCTATTGATTACTGAGACAGGTTATGAGATATTAACCCTTCTAGAGAAGTAATCTCTTCTTCTAAGCATTCTATATGTGCGAGAAGGTTTTGAATCATCTCAATATCTTTCATATCAACAAAATTTGAGGTCATTTCCTCTTGTTTTTGTAAGGCAAGATAATCTTCACGCACCAAAAAAAGTTCTTTACGAACTTCTGCTAATGCTTCTGTCTTTTCAGCAAACTGCATCTTTAACTGTAAATACTTATCCTTATAAGATTTGAATTCATCAGCAACAGGAGTTTTAACAAGAGCTTTTTGTTGATTCACAAGAGCGTGTAATTGCGTGAGTTCTTTATCCTTCTGACTTAAAAGATTCTGAAACTCTTCTAATCGAGAACGTAACTGGTCTATTTCTTCAATATCAGATTTAAGACTATGACATTCATTTTCTAAGCTTTTCCTTGATAATTTTTCTTCAATAAGCTCATTTTCTAAAGAGGCCATCTTTTCGTCTTTTTCATGCAAAGCTCGGAGCCATAATTCAGCATCCTCACTTCTTCCTTCACTATTAGAGAAAGTTTCTTTTCCTGATACCCAAGAAAATACAGAAGTAGTTTCATCCCCAGCTACAAGACGAACGTATTCATTATGTAAAATGGCGTAGTCTTCTAACCAACTATTTTTTTGATCAGCAAGAATTTGCAAATCTAAAGCCATATGCTCCTGCTTCTTACAAGAATCTTGCAGCAAAGTTCGACTCTCCTGAAGCTCAGATTCTAAAGCATGTGCACGTTTTTCTAAAAATTCACACGCCATAGCTTTATCGTGAACCGCTTTATCATAAGATACTTGAATCTCAGCATATTGATTCGACAGCTGATCGTATTTTTGTTTTTGTTCCTGATTTTCTTCATCAATAAGGGTTATACCTAAAACAAAAATACCCCAAGATAACAAAAAGGCTGTAGATAGTCCTAAAGCCCATAATAATGAAGAACAAGTACCTATGTGCTTATAGTAGTATACAAATAGAAATAAACAAGAAACTACACCATATCCCCAAAAACGGAAATATATAGAAGCAACTAATGCTAAAATAGAAAAACACATTATCAACAAAAGTAAAGTTGTGTCCACAATAGAAGCACAACCTAGTCCACCGAAAATCAAAACTATAGATGATAGAAATACCCATTCTATTGAGAAAGACCTATATCTACCCAATAAGGTTTCCCATCTAAATCCTTGATAGACTTTCTGATAAAGATGCTTATTAAAAACGTGCATGGCCTCAAATCCCATACAAGAATACTCCTAAGACTCTTCCAGAGAATCTTGAGCTTTAGTTAATAAATAGCTAATTACAGCAGGATCTCCTTCATAGGTCATCTCTACTTTCATCTTGCCATCTGAAGACGTATGCCCACAAGTCACCAGTACATAAGCACTCACATCCTCATCGAAAGTTCCTGTACTGTCATCACATTCGTTTCCAGACACTTCCTTCTCCTCTCTAGCTAAAGGCCCCTATTTTCAATCCAGTGATCTCTCATTCATCGATTGATAACAAGTCCTTTATTTTCTTTAGAAACTCTAAATTTTAGAGATCAAAACTTTTTTACTTTCCTTGCAAAATTTTTTAATTCTATTTGTTATTAAAGGAAAACAACTTACTAAACAAACCAATTATTAATTGAATTTATTATTTAATAAAACGCTTTGTTTATTGATAAAATAAAACTAAACAAAACTAAAAATTTTTCCATTATGACAGTACAACCTATAAGCACCACATCTACGGCTTCGATAACAACTAGAGAAGCGACGCAGGCTGCTCAACTTCCCCCACTGGATCCATTAAACACACCTCCTATTGGCGCATTGCTTTTTAGCATTTATGAGCTTCTTTTACAAGCGATTGAAATTCGACAACAAACAGTTCTGACTCAATCACAACAATTAAATGATAATACTAATATTCAACAACAATTAAACCAAGCAACTAATCAAATCAAATTTGCTGTAGTAAGTGCTGGGGGTAAAGAAGACGAAATTACTCGGGTACAAAACCAAAACCAAAACTACTCCGCTCAAAGATCAAACATTCAAGACGAATTAGTGACTGCTCGACAAAATGGACAAATTATTCTCTCACACGCATCTACGAACATTAATATCATCCAACAACTAGCTTCTCAAGACTCCTCATTCTTAAAAATGACAAGTTCCATTGGAAGTACAGTAAATCAACTGAATAAACCTCCTTCATAAGCAAGTAGGAAAACAACTTAAAGTTAATCGAAGAAAATAGGTAGGAAATTATGTGGTTCTCTTCTCCAGCACTTCAAACTAGTCCCAGAGCCGCTATTGACGTTCCTGGAACATCCATTACAGGTGGACCCAATACAGCAACAGCTGACGAAATTATTGCAAAATTTGCTAAAGATTCCAACCCACTGATTGTTACCGTGTATTATGTATATCAGTCTGTATTGGTCGCTCAGGACAATTTATCTATTATTGCTCAAGAACTTCAGTCTAATGCTTCTGCTCAAACATTTTTAAACAACCAAGAAGCTTTATATCAGTATGTGACTATCCCTAAGAATAAATTAAATGATAACTCATCAGCATTCTTACAGGATGTTCAGGCAACAAATCAAGCTGTTGGAGCCTCTCGACAAGCACTGCAAAACCAAATTTCAGGACTAGGAAATGGTTCCCAAGTGATTTCAAGTAACTTGAACACTAACAACAACATTATCCAACAGTCCTTACAAGTAGGTCAGGCTTTAATTCAAACGTTCTCACAAATTGTGAGTTTGATAGCAAACATTTAATCTTAAGGAATTTAGCATAATGAACATCCTATCTACAGTATCAAATGTTGATAAGGTCACAACAGTTGTTCCCCCAAGTACAAAAGTTGTTCCCAATAATATTGTGATTAACAAACCTTCGGCTATCTATTTTTGCATTTCTGTAATGCTACAATTATCTACATCAACTACAGAATTTGGAAAATCAATTATGACAGTACTACAAGACAATACTGTAGTACAACAAAAGAAAACAAAAGAGCTTATGAACTTGCCTTTATTGAAAGTTCCTGACCTTCAAAAAGTTGATAACTTTGACGAAACTAAGCCCGAATATAAAAACCAAACAGAAATTCAAGCTTATCAAACGTCGAATCAGCAAATTTCTGCTAACCGACAGTTAATCCAACAAGAGCTTTCTGCCGCACAACAAAGAGCTCAAGCAAACCAAAAGGCTGTAAATGCTACATCTACGGAGTCTATGAAGTTATTACAAGCAACTAACGCTCTCCTATCTTCATTAAAAGAATATACTATTAAAGCAAATCTAACGACATCTCCGTCTGATTAATTATTTAGATAAGGACTTCTAATAAAACAATCCATGATCTAATATAAGGCATTACTGAAAAGAAAAGAATCAGGTAAAACCTCCATGAGGGTTATCTTCCCAGATAAACATAACAAAAACCCGTTTCTCACTCAGGTACTTAGACAACTTCCTTCGTTTATCTTAATAACCTCGTGTATCTCTCCTTTACTTTCCTACCTGATAAAAAAACTCTTTGGTATTCCAGGGATTATTGAAACTTTAGCACTATCCACAGCGGGAATACATAAACATAAATTTTGGCAATTTATTACTTATCCCCTGATTACCGCGGATTCTCTTTGCATCCATAAAGAAGGATGCATGGACATCACTCAACGCCTACTTATTCGAAATGTACTTGGTTTTACCTTCTTTTATAAAGCAACCAATCATATTATTCGAAAACTAGGATCTATGACTTTCCTAGTCCTTATTGTTAGCCAGACTCTTATTATAGGATGCGTAATTTGGGCATGTCTAAAATTATTTCACAGTTCACAAGCTCTATTTGGTCCAGAATGTTTAATTAGCACGCTAGTGCTAATTTGGGTTTTTCTTGATCCAGAAAAACGCCTAGGACTCAATCCCTTTCCCATTACCCTATCACGTAAATGGGGATTCGTCATCTTAGCAACCTTCTACTTTTTTATTCTTCTGTTCTCAGGAGCCTTTGCGCTATTCTTTGGATCAATGTTATCAATAATGTTAGGAGTCCTCTTTTGCTATAAAGAAAAAATTCCTAATCCTTATAGAATATCTCGAATGTTTTAAACTTCGTCAGCAAATAACGCTAAAATTGCTGCCCTCGCTTCTCCTAATCCAGAAAGAACACCCTCTTCAAACCTAAAAATAGGATTTTCTTCCAGTATAGAGAAATCCATTGGCTGCAATATATCATCCGAGGTTAAGTTTGGAATGATTTGTTCTCCCACACTTTGCAAACGAGATTTTTGATTCTCATAAAGCTGATTTAATAAATCGTGTATTTTATTTTTCATTTTTCTCTTTTCGCTTCTCTATAAAGAATTGTTTCATCAGTCGTTCGGACTCTTCACAGCAGATTCCAGAAAAACATTCCACCTGGTGAAATGGATGTTTTTCTGTAAAAACATTTATCCAACTTCCTCCTGCACCTAAACGCAAATCTGAAGCTGCCCAGACAATTCTACGAATACGAGCCAACTGAATAGCTCCGGCACACATTAAACACGGCTCTAACGTACAATAAAGCACAGCATCTACCAAACGCCAATTGTCTAAATATTGTGCTGCAGCCCCTATACATAAAATTTCAGCATGAGCTGTAGGATCTTGTAGCTTTTCCGTAGTATTATGACCACGAGCAATTATTTTATTATCTTTAACTATAACACAGCCTACAGGAACTTCGTCTTCGTCATATGCCTGGCGAGCTTCCTTTAGAGCTTGATTCATAAAAAATATATCTTTGTCTATATCCATCGGCTTTATATTAAATAACTCATAACTACTTTTTGAATCAGATTATAAAAAAAAGACTCCTAATAAGAAACAGTAAAAAGTCCTCATATTAGTTTAACAACCATTTTTGAATCAGATTCAAAATGTGGAATTTTTATTTACAAATCAAAAAAACCCGTCTCACCATACCAAAAGGTGTACATTAACAATCTTCTCAAGTATAATTGGCTTTTGCGGCAATTATTTTATTTTAAGGAGACATCCAATGTCTTTGGATAAGGGAACTAAAGAAGAAATTACAAAAAAGTTTCAACTTCATGAAAAGGATACCGGTTCAGCAGATGTGCAGATCGCTATATTAACGGAACACATTACAGAACTAAAAGAACACCTCAAGAGATCTCCTAAAGACCAAAATTCTCGACTAGCCCTACTAAAACTTGTAGGACAAAGAAGAAAGCTCTTAGAGTATCTTAACTCTACAGACACCGAAAGATATAAAAATTTAATTACAAGATTAAATCTAAGAAAATAATCTTTCATTAATTTTCCCCGAACATAAGATCTAATCAGGAGACCTTCATGACATTTGAAACTATTTCCGTTACCCTTGAAGAAGGCAAAACATTAGTATTTGAAACGGGGAAAATTGCTCGTCAGGCTAACGGAGCTGTTCTTGCTCGCATGGAAGAAACTTGGGTTTTCTCATCTGTTTGCGCAGCTAATCTCGAGGAACCGGTAGACTTCCTTCCTTTAAGAGTTGATTATCAAGAAAAATTTTCTTCTATAGGAAAAACTTTAGGTGGGTTCATTAAAAGAGAGGGTCGCCCAACTGAAAGAGAAATTTTAACTTCTCGTCTAATAGATCGCTCTATGCGTCCTTCTTTGCCAAATCGGTTAATGCAGGATGTTCAAGTTTTATCTTATGTATGGTCATATGATGGAGTGACTCTCCCCGATCCTATAGCTATTTGTGGTGTTTCTGCTGCATTGGCTATTTCTGATATTCCTCAAATTAGTATTGTAGCCGGTGTTCGTGTTGGCTTTGTCAACAATAGTTGGGTAGTCAATCCTACAAAAGCTGAAATGGATGTTTCTAGAATGGAACTTGTTTTAGCGGGAACTGAAAATGCTATTTTAATGATAGAGGGTCATTGTGATTTCTTTACAGAAGAGCAGGTTATCGAAGCTATTGAATTTGGTCATAAACATATAGCAACAATCTGCGGAACAATCAAAGATTGGCAAAAGAAGATAGGTAAGGAAAAGAACACTAATGTTATTGTCCCTCTTCCAGAACAAGTACAATCTTCTGTAAATGCATTTGTTGAAGGTAAATTTTCTGATCTTTTGAAAATCAAAGATAAGAAAGCTTTTGAGGCTGCTTCAAAACAGTTAGAAAATGAAATTGTAGAGAGGTTTTTAGAAGAAAATGAGATCTTCACAGCATTGAATATTAAGACAGCCTTTAAACAAGCTAAATCAAATTATATGCGTACTTTAATACGCGAACAAAGTGTTCGTTCTGATGGACGTTCAGCAACAACAATCCGCCCTATTTCTATTGACACATCCTTCCTACCACGAACGCATGGAAGTTGTTTATTCACTCGTGGAGAAACACAAACTATGGCCGTTTGTACTTTAGGTAGCGAAGCTATGGCACAACGCTACGAAGACTTGAACGGAGAAGGGTTAGCTAAATTTTATTTACAATATTTCTTCCCCCCTTTCTCTGTTGGAGAAGTAGGAAGAATAGGCTCTCCAGGAAGAAGAGAAATTGGTCATGGCAAGCTTGCTGAAAAAGCTTTAAGCCACACTTTACCTGATCCCGCAAAGTTTCCTTATACTATCCGTATAGAATCCAATATCACTGAATCTAATGGTTCTTCATCTATGGCTTCTGTTTGCGGGGGGTGTTTAGCTTTAATGGACGCCGGAGTTCCGATTAAAACTCCTATAGCTGGTATTGCTATGGGTTTAATCTTAGATAATGATCATGTAACTATTCTCTCTGATATCTCTGGATTAGAAGATCATTTAGGAGATATGGACTTTAAGGTTGCTGGGAATACTCAAGGAATCACAGCATTCCAAATGGATATCAAGGTAGAGGGTATTACTCCTGCCATTATGCAATCAGCTTTAGCTCAAGCTAAAGCTGGTCGTCAACATATCCTTGACACCATGAAAGAAGCCCTTGCAGCTCCCAAAACAGATTTATCGCAATATGCTCCTCGTATTGAAACAATGCAGATTAAACCAAACAAGATCGCTACTGTTATTGGACCTGGAGGGAAACAGATTCGTCAAATTATTGAAGAAGCTGGAGTTCAAATTGATATTAACGATTCAGGTCTTGTCAGCATCTCAGCATCTTCTCCAAAGGCAATAGAAAAAGCTAAGTCTATTATTGAAGGTCTAGTTGGCGAAGTTGAAGTTGGTAAGATCTATGAAGGTCGTGTGACATCCATCGTTCCTTTTGGAGCTTTCGTAGAAATTCTCCCAGGTAAGGAAGGGCTTTGCCATATTTCTGAGTTCTCTAAACAACGTATAGAAAACGTTGGTGATTTCGTTAAGCAAGGAGACATTCTAGCTGTTAAGCTGTTAAGCATTAACGAAAAAGGCCAATACAAACTCAGCCACAAAGCTACTCTTAGCGAATAACCTTGAAGCTATTTGAGGAAAATAAAAAAGCCACATAATTTATGTGGCTTTTTTAATATCATTACTAAATTCAAAAACTAGCTTAAGTAGTCGTGTTATTTAGTTTTAATGTACCATCTTTCATAGCATCTTCTTGAGGTGGTGGTGGTGGCAAATCATCAGATACCTTTTTAAACAACATCCCCTCTTCTTTCAAACGCGCTCTTTTCTTTTCAGGATCCCATGTATGATCCATGATTTCTTTAACATCTTTAGCATCTAAAGTTTCAAACTCAATTAACATTTGAGTCATAAGCTCTACTTCATCTCGATGCTCTCTTATAATTGTTAAAGCACGCTGATAGGCAGCATCTAACAATGCTCTTAATTCGCCGTCAATAGCTTTTGCTGTTTCGTCTGAGTAACTCTTTTCATGATACGATCCATAACCCGTAGAAGCATCCGAACGTTCGTCGTAAGTTACAGTACCTAATTGTTCACTCATTCCCCATTCGCAAACCATACTACGGACTAATTTTGTAGCCTGAGAAATGTCTTGCTGAGCACCACTAGAAATATCTCCTAAAAAGATATCTTCTGCGGCGCGACCTCCCATGAGAACAGCTAATTGATCGAAAAGTTCTTTTTTCCAATAGCTAAGCTTATTCTTCTCAGGAAGAAAATGTGTAGCTCCTAAAGATAAGCCTCTAGGAATAATCGTGACCTTATCTACAGGATCCGCATGTTGCACACAAAGACCTACAACAGCATGTCCTGATTCATGGTATGCCGTAGTTTTTCTTTCTTCAGCATCCATTTCTAAACTACGACGTTCTTTACCATAGAGAACCTTATCACGAGCCTCGGCAACATCTACAGCAGTCACTGCAGTACGATCCTTACGAGCAGCAAGAAGGGCTGCTTCATTTAATAAGTTCTCCAAATCAGCTCCGGAAGCTCCTGGAGTACTTCGTGCTACCGCCATAAGATCTACAGTAGGATCTAATTTGATTCTCTTAGCATGCACAGCTAGGATTTCAAATCTACCTTTAATGTCAGGTAAATTCATAATTACACGACGATCAAAACGGCCAGGACGTAATAACGCCTTATCCAGTACGTCAGGACGATTAGTTGCAGCCATAAGGATAACACCCTCATTCGTACCAAAACCATCCATTTCAACGAGTAATTGGTTCAATGTTTGTTCACGTTCATCATGACCGCCACCAATACCCGCGCCTCTATGACGACCTACAGCATCAATCTCATCGATGAAAATGATACAAGGAGCGTTTCTCTTAGCTTGCTCAAACATGTCGCGAATACGACTAGCGCCAACACCAACGAACATCTCTACAAAATCCGAACCTGCTATTGAGAAGAATGGTCGGTCAGCTTCCCCAGAAACCGCTTTGGCTATTAAAGTTTTCCCTGTTCCAGGAGGTCCGATTAATAATACACCCTTAGGGATTCTTCCCCCTAAACTCGTGAACTTTGTAGGATTTTTTAGAAAATCTACAATCTCTATTAATTCTTCTTTAGCTTCTTCAATACCTGCGACATCAGCAAAAGTAACTTTATTTTGTCCTTTCATTAACAAACGTGCTGGAGATTTGCCGAAAGACATCGCAGAACCATTCATACCACGCACTTGTCTGGAAAAGACAAAATAAACAAAGACAAGCACAAGGATGATGGGTAAAAACGTAAACAGGTATCCTATATAATGTGGAGCAGGCTCCTCGCTTTTAAATGTTTTCTCTAATACCAAATTACGTGGCTGATCAGGCGCTTTAAAAGTTAAGGTACGGTTATGAGAAAAACCTTCCCATTCTTGTTTTGCTCCAGAAAACCAATGAGCAAATACCTCGGGATCTTGTTTTTCTAAAGCTCGAGAAGATAATTCCTGATTATTGAAATACCAAACTACCTGGCTAAGTTCCCCTCGAAGCTTATCCAGCTGCACTTGATTAATCTGACTATCTTCAACAAGTTTCTCATATTTACTACCTTCTTCACGATATAGACGCACTGAACGCAGCTGACCAAAACGCTCACCGTTATCAGACAAAGCTAGTGATGAAGAAATTCTCTGTAAAGAACCTAAAACTTTCTGATAAAGAATACCAAGCTGCTCAGCATCCATAGATTGAGTTAGAGAAAGCTCTACTTGTTGATAGAGATCTTTTAATTCGCGTTTCAAACTCTCAGAACCCACGCCTAAAGCTGGAGACAAATACTTTCCAATCAGTTCATATAAATCTGAACCAAATGTACGTAGACTCTCACTAGATCTAGGAAGAGTTTGATAACGCTGTTCCAAAGAACGTAAGTTGATAATTTGGAAATTATTTGAACCTTCAACTACAAGGGCTGGTAAAGAAGATTTTCCTAACTCTACGCTAGGAGAAATTAAATATCCTGTTTCAGGAATAGGCGATCCGGAAATTGCAGAAAACCATAAAACAGAACTCTCAACCTCTTTTGAAAGGTTGTCTAAATTCTTATTTATTTCCTGAAGATCAAATTCTAATTGATGTCTTTGATTTATCAATTCCAAATAATGATAACGTAGTTGGCTTTCAGCTGTTGGAGATTCACGAAAACGTCCACTAAATGAAACTAAATTATCATTCAGGGCAATCTTTCGGCTATCTTCCGGATAAATCAATTTTAAGTTTACTAAATGCTCTAGCTGATGGCTAAAACTGACCCGGGCTTTCTTGGCGACCAAAAAATTCTGAACGGCAATCACACCGAAGATTACACCAAATAGAAGGAAAAAAAATACCGTAGGAAAATTTTTTTTCGATTCGGGCTTCATTTTTTTATCTTTAGACATAAACTACACAACTAAGCTAATCAATCAGACAGGTAATTATTTAATATAGCATATTTTTATTATTTTGTTTATAAAACCTAGTTATAAAATAAAAAAAATATGAAACACTGTATATACAATGACCTACTACTCATCATCTTCCAATATACAATGAGAATCATCATTATATACTTTCTATTCTATCATTACTACCCCAGCTTTTACGATCACTCTTTTATCTCGAAGTCGCATTTGCGCTGGCAAATTACGACGTAAATGATCATAAATCATTTGCAAGAAATGCCTTGAGACAACTACTCCAGCCCTAAGAAAAAATTCCTTACAAACCCATTTTGCTAAAAAAACTTGTTCCATCAATGCTTTAGGAATCTCAATAGACCATATTGCGTTTTCTTTTTGTATATTTTCAAGAAATGGCTCAGCTTGCAGTTTCATATAACATGAAAGTTCTTCAGAATCTTGAGCTAATGTCAATAAAGGCTGTGTAATATTCTTACCAAAAATCTCTTCTAACCAAGGGAATATCTTCTTACGCATTCTGGCACGCAAATAGCGCTCATCTGTATTGGTTACATCTTGAATGTAAGAAATATTTTCTTCCTCTAAAGCATTCACTAAAACTTGTTTAGGGATATGCAATAAGGGCCTAAAAAGTGGGATATCTTCGTAATATGTCTCTTGAATCATGCCTTTTAAATTACTTAAGGATGCCCCTTCCAATAAACGTTTTAACACAGTTTCAGCTTGATCATTAGCATGATGTGCTAAAAATATCCCCGATAAATTTTCTTCCTTACATATCTTATGAAACAATGCATAACGATAACGACGCGCAGCATTTTCTGGATCTTTCGAAGTTCTACATTCGGAAGGAACATGGTCTACAACAATAGGAATCCCTGCTTCCTCACATCTAATTTTAAGTTCTTCGGCCTCACAATAGGAAGATTCTCTCCATCCATAATCTACATGGACTGCGATAAAAGAGACCCTTCGAGACTTAAGGAGATATGAAAGAAATAGTGAATCACTTCCTCCTGACAGAGCAAGTAAGTAGCTTTTTTTCATATCTAAAGCAGAAAAAAAAACTTCTAATCGCTTATCATTTCTGAGTAGACAAGATAACATAATCTAAATACATGTCCGTGTAAATTCATTACAAATAAGTTAAGGCTTATTGACTTGAAGAAATATTGTCACAATATCCTTAAACTTGAAGAACTCCTGATACCAGGTATGCTATGCCTATTTTATGGAAAGTCTTAATTTTCCGTTATTTAAAAACCGTTACTTTTTGTACGCTTAGTCTTATCTGTATTTCTATCATTAGTTCTCTTCAAGAAATCGTCAGTTATATAGCAAAGGACGTTCCCTATCCGACAGTTTTGCGGCTAACAGCTTATCAGATTCCCTACTTATTGCCTTTCATTCTTCCTATTTCTTGTTTTATTTCAGCTTTTGCGCTTTTTCGAGGTCTTTCCGACAATAACCAAATCACCTTCCTTAAGGCATCTGGAGCTTCTCAAGGAATTATTACCTTCCCTGTCCTCATGGTTTCCTGCGCTATATGTTGTATAAATTTTTATACATGTTCTGAACTCGCTTCTATTTGTCGATTTCAAACCTGTAAAGAAATTGCTAATATGGCGATGACTTCGCCAACACTTCTACTTCAGACTCTGCAGAAAAAAGAAAACAACCGTATTTTCATTACCGTTGATCATTGTGCAAAAAGTAAATTTGATAATGTGATCATTGCTTTAAAAAGAGATAAGGAAATTGCTAATGTAGGAATTATCAAAACTATTATCCCCGATGTAGCAAATGATACTGTACAAGCCAGGGATGTTGTGATGATTTCAAAGCTTCCTTCTACATTAACAGACCAACAATCTTCAAATTCTAAGGAATACTATATAGAAACTTTGGATGAGATGCTAATCCCTAAAATCACTTCAACATTATTCGCGGGAAAGTCTTACATGAAAACGCGAACAGATTATTTACCTTGGAAGCAACTTGTTAAACAATCATTCAGTCATGCTCATCTACCGGAAACCTTAAGAAGAATTGGTATAGGTTTGCTTTGCATCACATTGACATATTCGGGAATGGTCTTAGGGACCTATAAACCAAGATTTCGCAAATCTATAGCTCTCTATTGTATTTTTCCTGTGATGGATTTAATTTTATTAATAGTTGGCAAAAACACTACTACATTATTTCCTGCGCTTATGTTGTTTATTATACCACAGATAATCTCTTGGATAGTTTTTGCTATCCGTGCGTATCGAGAAAGCAGAGGCTATGCGTAGATTATGTATATTTGGAAACGTTATGTATTAACTAAATTTTGGTTATCTTTAATATCTTTAATAGTACTTGCCTTTGTTTTTTATGCCTCAATTCATCATTCTCTGCATGCTATCAAAGGAAATACAACCTCACTAGCTTCAGGTGCCTCTTTAAAACTTTCCATCCTATATTATCTATCCCAGATAGCTCTTAAAGCAGAATTTCTAATTCCTCAGCTCGTTGCTGTAGCCACAACAATTACATTATTTTCAATGCAAAACAAACGGGAGGTCCTTCTCCTTCAGGCATCAGGACTCTCATTGAAATCTCTAACAGCTCCTTTAATTCGTTCAAGCTTCATTATCACCTTACTTCTATATGCGAATTTTCAATGGTTGCATCCTATATGTGAAAAAATATCTACAACCAAAGAACATATGGATCGCGGAACATTAGACAAGGTACAAGATAAAGTTCCTGCTCTGTATCTTAAAGATCAAACAGTCTTATTGTATTCTTCTATTGAACAAAAAGCCCTAACTCTTAACAAAGTATTTTGGATTAAAAATCCAAAAACTATTTACACAATGGAAAAACTAGCGTTTACAACGCCATCCCTTCCTATTGGCCTTGATGTTATACGTTTTTCAGAAACAGAATCTGGTAATATGGAACTTAGTGAATTCTCAGATATGAAAGAATTTCCTGAGATTGAATTTGGATTCTATGATAATCCTTTTTCTAAGATTTTCACAGCAGGAGGGAAAAATCGCCTTTCGGAATCTTTCCGAGCGATTCCTTGGAATGCTACAGGATTAGGACTATCAACAACTATTCCCCAGCGTATTTTATCTTTGTTATCTACATTTTATTATATGTTGATTTCGCCTTTAGCTTGTATATCAGCAATGATTATCTCTGCTTATCTTTGTCTAAGATTCAGTCGTGTATCTACAGTAACTCTTGCTTATTTTGTTCCCCTAGGTACAATAAATACCTTTTTCGTCTTTTTAAAAGCAGGGATGGTATTATCTAATAGCAGTGTTTTGCCAATATTACCTGTAATGTTATTCCCTCTGCTAGCTTTAGCGATATTTACAAACTATGCTTATGCTAAACTTCAGTAATTTCGTTGAGATAACCTGAGAAATCCCATTTCTCTAAATCATAACTAAAGAAGGATTTGAGATTAGACAAGTTTTGTCTATTTTTCCTCAAACAATTGAGAAATTTACTCATTAGTTCTACATGATTTACAAATATCAAACGGTCTCTAGCTACTAAAGTAGGTGCAAGAACTTTTACCATGAGTAATTTTAGTCTATGCTCATCCCACGAATCTTCTCCAGCAAAGAAAGTAAATCCTGCGATGAATATCGATGCGTAATCCAAACCATCTTTAGACATAACTATAAGGTTATTTGGATCTATAATTTCTATAAACTTAAAGACAAGCAGATAAGAAATGATATGCAGAAGTAATAGCTTATCATTTTTAAATAAGATCTTTTTCTTAGAGAAAAAAGTATCTTTCAAAACAGATAAACTGTTGTCTAGAAATTCATGAATTTCCCCTTTAGATATATTAGGGAGAGAAAAAATAGATAAAGATCCCGATTTATTGAATTCTTCTTTCAATACCGAAAAGAATCCAAAAAAAGTTTCTTGCTCTCCGTGCACTCTTTCTATGCTTTTCAGAAGATCTTCGGGTTCTGGAAATGAAAATATGAACGTTCTATCGATTCTATCTAAGCTCTCTTCTATCACACGACTCCGCGCACGATCTTTCCTAGATAAACGATTCTGTATATTTAAAATGAAGGTAGTATCTCCTAAATCTGCTTTAGCGTTAAGAAATCCTATAAATTCTTCATTACAATTAGCGTACAATATGGAACTTTGCGTTATGGGACTCGGAGATCGTATAACTGTTATCGATTTATCTCCTAATTTTAAAGTGCCTTCCATTCCAGGAAACATACCTAAAACAATAGGATCAAATACTGAGGAATTCGGATCGAGCATTCTGTCTATAGCTTTAAATAATGGCCCATTTGGATACTTAGAAAGCAATCGATATAACTCCTCATATACCTCAGAAACATATTGTCCCGAAGACAAACGTTTTTTATCCCCCTCTAATTGCAATTTCGTATGTATATGAAAATATAAATACCGAGCAGCTTCTGTAAACACGAGTTTACCCTCAAAGATTCCACTACTTAATGCTGACATTAACGTATGAGAATGTCGATAATGCATCTGATCATGAGTATTATTACTCAAAGCCTTCCAGGCATCTCTAAGGAAATAGAGAAAATCATTGAAATAATGGATATTATCTTTTTTAGGATTATTAGAAACTAGAGTGGCCTCATATCTAGAAAAGAACAATCCCATAACAGCATTATGTATCTTTTCCGTAGATTCTGTTTCTAAATCACTCAGAGCCTTTTGATAGAATAACCGTATAGGCATATCATGGGTAAATACTAATGAAGAAGCTAGATTGTGGAGTTCTTGACTATTCCATAAAAGCGTTTTTGTTAAAGGATCGCCTTCATGAGCTGTTTCGTGGATTTTTCCCTGCTTACAAATAAGCCGAGTGAGGGTATCAGTATAGAAACGCTTATTTTCTTCATCAGACATATAGAAAAGTTCATAAGAACGATCTCGTTTAACCTCTACTAGGTTATTTAAGAAACGCTCTTCCTGATGCATGTCTTCCAATTCTCGTTCTACCAAATCCTCTTCTTCTTCCTCTTCCTCCTTGATGATTTTTCGGCTAAGATTTGCTTGAGTCTTACTATAGACCTTACTTAACTCGGAATAGTCGTGAACTAAGCTCTGGTATAGCTCTCTCTCTCGACTCTCTAAAAACGAAAATACATTTTGTACACCGGCAATAAGGAAATTAGATTCTTGTAACGCCTTATTCGCCTCGCTTCTTGGTAAAGAACCTGCTTTCTTGAGATAATCTTCTATATTCTTCAAGGCTTGCTTCATTTCACCGACATGATGATCAACAGAAAACATGTCATCCAGTTTAGCGTTCTCTATAAAAGATGATGGGGAACTATAAGAAATCTTTTTTAATTTCTCTAAATGCTCCAATGCTTTTTCAAAATTATAACAAGATCTTCTCATATTCCCCCATAAAGGAATCAAAAAATTAGATTATTATCTGACAATCGTTTTATTAGTTTATTATAAAAATAATTTAACTATCAATTAATTTTATAAGACAAATAAAACTATAATTAATAAAACGCTGAATCAAAGAAATTAAAAACAAATAAAAATAAAAGAAGATAAAAACTAGGTGATAGAAGCTCGAATAAGCTAAAGGACTGATACCTAAAAAGAAACGGAAGAAGAGGGATTCGAACCCCCGGACCCTTTCAGGTCTCCTGTTTTCAAGACAGGTGCATTAAACCGCTCTGCCATTCTTCCTTAAGAAAATTGCTGTAAAAACCTTAGGTCGTTTTCACAAAAAAGACGGATATCAGAAATTCCATGTTTTAACATGGCCAATCTTTCAATACCCATGCCAACAGCATACCCTGTATAGATCTCAGGATCAACACCGCTGTTACGCAAAACTTGAGGATGTATCATACCAGCTCCGGCCACTTCCAGCCAACCAGTATGTTTGCATAAGGCACATCCTAATCCTTGACATTCACAAGAAACGTCAACTTCTATTCCAGGCTCAACAAAAGGAAAGTAGCTGTGACGTAAGCGCAACTCTATTTTCCTTTCAAAAAATGTATGGTAAAACTCGGTCAACATCCCTGTCAAGTCAGAAAGTGTTACATTATAATTAACGTAGAAGGCCTCTACCTGATGGAAAATAACATGTGAACGTGCCGAAATATCTTCATTACGAAAACACAAGCCTGGAGCTACAACTTTAATAGGCGACTGGGCTTTACTAAGTTCTCTAACTTGAACATTAGACGTATGCGTGCGCAACACGGTTTTAGCATCGAGATAAAAGGTATCGTGCATTTGTCTAGCTGGGTGATCCTCTTCGAAATTCAGTAAAGAAAAGTTGTTTTCTTCACTCTCAATATTCGGAGCCTCGCGAACACAAAATCCTAAATGAACAAAGATATCCACAACATCGTCTAAAACTTTTTTAACAATGTGCTTGCCTCCAGGACACGAAGGTTCACCTGGTAATGTAACATCGATCTTTTCTTTGAGAAATTCTATAGATTCTTCTTCTAGGAAAATAGAGTGACTTTTATCTCGGATTAAATCCTCAATATAAGTTTTGCAATCATTTATGGAAGCACCCACTAGAGCCTTTTGATCTGGAGGACACTCCCTTAATTTATCTGCAAAAGAACGAAAAAAACCTTTCTTTCCAAAATAGCGAACCCTTAGCTCGAAAAGATCTTTTGAAGAGTTAACTTGATTTAATTCAGTACAAAATTGTTGCTTTGTAGCTTCAAGCTCCTCTCGAATCGTCATGAGATTAGTTTCCTAAACAATTGCCTCTAAAGCTTTTTTTGCTTGATTGGCTACTTCTGTAAAACCCATTGGATTATGAATAGCCATTTCGGATAGCATTTTTCTATTTAAATCAATCCCAGCACATTTTAAGCCATTAATTAAACGACTATAGGATAGACCGTTTATTCTAGAGGCCACGTTAAGACGAGCTATCCAAAGACTACGGAAATCGCCTTTACGATCTTTTCTATGCATATAATTGAATGCCATAGCTCTCATTACAGAGGATCGGCTTTGACGAAAGTGGCCTTTTCTATCTCCCCAAAAACCTTTCGCTTGTTTCAATATACGCTTACGACGGCGTCTGGAAGCTACTGAACCTGTTGCTCTCACCATAATAAAATCCTTTTATCCTTAAACAACCATCATTCGCTTATACATTCCTACCTGACCCTTATCTACTAAAGGTTGCTTAGATAGGTTGCGTTTTTCTTGCGAAGATTTTTTTGATAACTTATGCCTCTTCCCTGGGCGGGTTCTTTTTAACTGACCAGAACCTGTCAACTTAAAACGCGCCGCAACGGACTTATTGCTTTTCATCTTGGGCATTGATTTTGTCCTGCTTTTTCTTAGTTTTTACCGCTCCTGGAGCCATTACGCAAATTAAGGAACGGCCGTTTAATTTTGGCTCAGATTCTATGAATCCTACGTCTTCGAGACCTTGACTCATCTTTTGCACAACTTTGTGCCCATGTTCTGGGTAAGCAAGTTCACGACCTCGGAACATACATGTAATTTTTACTTTATTTCCTTTTTCAATAAAAGCTCTAGCCTGCTTTAACTTTGTGGAAAAGTCATTCTCGTCAATATTTGGCTTTAACTTGACTTCCTTAATACGCACTTGATGCTGAGCTTTCTTAGAATCTTTCTCTTTCTTCGTTAGATCATAGCGATACTTGCCGTAATCCATGATTTTACATACGGGGGGTTCGCTATTTGAAGCAACTTCCACAAGATCTAAATCAGCTTCTCTAGCCAAATCTAGGGCATCTTTGGTATTCAATATGCCTAATTGTTCACCAGAAGAACCTATAAGGCGGACCTTAGGAGCTCGTATCTGTCTATTAATTTTTAAATTTAATGCCACACTCTATCCCGATTACTCGTTAACACGATTCTTTAAATGATCAGAGGCCAGTACCTTGCCACGGGAAAAATCCATAGAAATAATCTTCCCCTTACCTAGACAAGAAAGCTAAGATCTTAGAGTATCCATAAAAGAAAAGCAATTGAAATCCCATTCTCTGGTACTTTATCCAGCAACTTTTTATCGCTTTATTTAGAAATTTTTAATTTTTTCAAAACTTATCTTTACAACGCTTTTAATAAAAATTGCTCTAGGAGCAAATTGGAAGGCATCATTTTTTGTTGCATTTAAAACTTTCTAAAATATAACCTTAATGCTTTCTCACTTCGCATCTTTCTATACTAAGTTCTTAATTTGGCAAACTGAAAGTGTATTTTTATAACTAATAAATGATCGTTGTTTTGGTGTCATAATGTCTACGCTGACCCCTGAAAGCTCCTTAGGGTCTTACGTCAAGATTTCTCGTCCCCTCCCCAAACAAAAAATGCGGGAGATTGTGCTACAGATCCTTTATGCCTTAGGTATGGATCCCACATCTGAAGAAAGTCTTGTTCCTCTTTTAATGTCCGAGACGGCTGTGACTCAAAAACACGCTTCCTCTGCTTTAAGTTTTTCAAAAGAAATCCTTGCGAAATCTCCTGAATTGGATTTATTAATTGCTCAAACGGTTAAAAATGCTTCTTTTGAGAAATTGACTTTGATGGAGAAAAATGTTTTGCGTTTAACGCTTTTCGAACATTTCCATGGTCAATCTATAAATACTGCTATTTTAATTGCTGAGGCAACAAGGCTAGTAAAAAAATTTGGCTATATTGAGGCTTGTACTTTTATCCACGCAGTTTTAAATGATATTTTTCGTTTACCTATACCGGAAACACATCCAGAAACTTCATTAGTATGTTGTTAGACCTAACTATATCTTAAACTTACCTGGAATCCTAAACGTGAAAGAATCTACTGTCATTCATTTTCCTTTCTCAGTTCGTCGTAGTGTTTGGTTAAATAAGTATTCTACATTTCGTATTGGAGGCCCTGCGAATTACTTCAAAGAGGTTCATTCAGCAAGTGAAGCACAGCAAGTTATTCAATTTTTACATAGTCAAAACCATCCCTTCATTATTGTAGGCAAAGGCTCTAATTGCTTATTCGACGATCAAGGATTTGATGGCTTTGTCTTATATAATAGTATTCAAGGAAAGGAATTTCTCTCAGAGACTACTATTAAAGTGTATTCGGGGATGTCTTTTTCTTTTCTAGGAAAAACCCTCGCCACATCAGGATATTCGGGACTAGAATTTGCCGTAGGCATTCCTGGATCTGTTGGTGGTGCAGTATTTATGAATGCTGGTATCGGCAATCAAGATACAGCCTCAATAATTGAAAGCGTTGAAGCAATTAATTCTAATGGAGAAATCGTTTCATACCAAAGGGAAGAACTAGAATTCGGTTATCGAAAATCACGTTTTCAAAATCATAACGAATTTATCTTATCTGCAACCTTCCGTATATCAAAAAACACTTCGTCAGTGCAAATAGCTAAAGACCTACTTCAAAATAGACTACTCTCTCAGCCTTACCAACAACCCTCTGCTGGATGTATTTTCCGTAATCCTCCAGGAAACTCTGCTGGCAAGCTAATAGATGAAGCGGGTTTAAAAGGCTTTTCTTTAGGAGGAGCACAAATATCTTCGAAGCATGCAAATTTTATTGTGAATACGGGGAGAGCCACTTCTTACGAAGTTAAGGAGCTTATCCAGATGGTTCGAGATAAATTAAAATCTCAGGGAATTAGCTTAGAAGAGGAAATCCGTATTATTCCCTATCGTCTACCTTAAGAGAGCGGAAGATTAGGAGTCTTGGAGCTTTATTTCTATTCATAATATAGAAAGATCCTACTTCCCATAATTTAGAATCTAATCCACATGCAAGTCTCTCAACAGAGACCATCTCATTCTCTCCCTCTTCATGACCAGGATAACATACGACTGTAATCACACCTTGAGGTGCCACTAAATCAAGTGCCCTTTGAACACTAACAAGAGTTGATGTCTCTAAAGTAGTAAGACTCTTATCACCGTTGGGAAGATAGCCTAAATTATAGTGAAATAATTTAGCACCCGCTTCATTGATATATTCATGAGACATCTCTTTAAACTCTATAATAGATCTTTCTTCAAAAGAGAGAGAACTGGAACATAAAAGAGAAGCCTTGTCCAAGGCTTCTCTTTGTACATCATAGGCTACAAGTTTTCCTTTCCCTTTTAATAGTCTAGCTAAGATCAAGCAGTCTTTACCATTACCACAAGTGGCATCAACAACAGTATCTCCAGGATTAAGAACCTTTTGAAAAATTTCATGAGATAACCGAACAACATTTCCTTGAACTAATCCTATTCCTTTAAACATCAATAAGCCTATTGCAAAGATACTCTTTTCTCGATAACATTATTCTCAAGTTCGGGGTATTAGCTCAGTTGGTTAGAGCGTCACGTTGACATCGTGAAGGTCAGCTGTTCAAGTCAGCTATATCCCAACTTTCCTTACAAATTCCGTATAAAAAATTTCTTGTCCCTTCGATCTCCATAACCTTTCAAACCAAGAATCTCCATAGTTATCCAGTACCCTACAATAATAAGGATCTTCCATCGCAGGAAATAAATGCTGTCTCATGATCTTGATAGCTTCAAGAAGATAGTTTTTATCGTCTGTAGCAAGAATCAAAATTCCAGACTCTGTCAATACTCTAACAACATCATTCATGAACTCATCTTGAAATAAACGATGCTTACGATGACGAAACTTGGGCCATGGATCAGGGAAGTTAACAACTATACGTTGTACAACCTCATTTTTAAGATAGTGACGAAAGAATGTTTGTGCTTCCCCACAAACAATCCGCAAATTACTGACCTGAAAATTACGCATTTTCGACCAAATTTTCCGCACCCTATCAAATCGTTTTTCGACAGCTATCCAATTCGTATTTGGCATATTTTGAGCTTGAGAAACTACCCAATCACCATTGCCTGAGCAAAGCTCACAAGAAATGGGATTGTTATTCTTAAAAAACTTTTCCCACGATGGCATAATGAACTGATCGTGTTTAAAATAATGCTCGGGAATATAGAGAACATCATCCTTTATTTCGGTACTACGTTCTTCCCAAAAAAAAGGAACTTTTAAATCTTGAGGTTTCATTTAGAAATAATAATAAGAACTTATATCTCAGGAAATTATAAAAGCTATCTTAGTTTTCTCTAAGGATTTTCTTTTCAAGAAAAAAGGATTGAAAATGACTTCTAAATATAGAAAAACGACTTTCAGAGATTACTGAAAGTCGCCAAGACATCTAAAAAACTATTTTAAATAGAAATTACCAGTTCAAATTTGCAGAAGTTTGGTATTCCGTTACACGAGTCTCAAAAAAGTTTTTCTCTTTATTAAGATCTATAGTCTCACTCATCCAAGGGAATGGATTCTTAGAGTTATAAATAGGTTTCAAACCAATTCTTTCTAAACGACGATCAGCAATATGACGAACATAATCAATGAACATCGACGATTTTAATCCTAAAATACCTCGAGGCAAGCAGTCTCTAGCATATTCGATTTCTAGATCTACTGCCTGCTGAATAAGAGCCACAATTTCATCTTGAAGTTCTTGCGTCCATACCTCAGGATTCTCTTCTTTAATACCATTGATAAGATCAATACCGAAATTCAAATGAATAGTTTCATCTCGCAAGATGTACTGATATTGTTCTCCTATTCCTGTCATTTTGTTTTGGCGATGGAAAGAAAGAATCATGACAAAACCACTATAGAAGAAAATCCCTTCCATAATGATGTAATAGCCTACTAAATTCTTAATAAACTGACTTAATCCCTCTACAGAATCTGTTGAGAAATTGGGATCTAAAACATCTCCCGTTAAGGTCATTTGGAAATCATCCTTAGCCTTAATAGTTGCACGTTCATTATAAGCATTGAAAACTTCCGCCTCATCCAACCCTAAGGATTCACAAATATAAAGAAAAGTATGCGTATGCACTGCCTCTTCAAATGCTTGTCTCAATAAATATTGACGTGCTTCAGGGTTTGTAATGTGCTTGAAAATAGCCAATACAATGTTATTTCCTACTAAACTCTCTGCTGTACTGAAAAATCCTAGATTTAAGAGAATTACTCGACGCTCATCTTCGGAAAGATCTTTAGATTTCCATAATTCGATATCACGAGCCATCGGGACTTCTGTCGGCAGCCAGTTATTCGCGCACCCATTTAAGTAATGTTCCCACGCCCATTTATACTTAATTGGGACTAACTGATTCACATCTACCTGATTACAATTAACCAAGCGTTTACTAGTTAATTGGACACGTTTTGATTTACCGTCTAAAATATCTGCTTCCATTATTTCCATCCTTCTCTTTTGTATTACTGGCAAGATTCACAACCTTCTTCGAGAGAGCAGACGGGTGTTTCGTTAGTTCTTTCTACGACAATACTCGTAGAAGCTGACTTATTCTTCATCCATCGAGGTTGAATTCCTCGTTTATTGATATCAGTAAACGATTTCTCTACAGAGGTAGCTGCGGAGGATCTTAAGTAATACGTGGTTTTCAGTCCTTTTTTCCATGCTGTGAGATACATAGCAGAAAGTTTTTTACCGTTAGGTTCTGACAAATATAGATTGAGAGATTGTCCCATGTCTATCCATTTCTGTCTTCTAGAAGCACATTCAATTATCCATTCGGGTTCAATTTCAAACGCCGTAAGAAAAATTTTTTTCAAATCATCAGGAATGCGTTCGATCTCTAATAGGGACCCATCGAAATACTTCAAATCATCCAACATATCCGCATCCCATAGTCCTAATTTCTTAAGCTTCTCAATCAAATACACATTAGGAATTGTAAATTCTCCAGAAAGATTAGATTTTACAAATAAATGCTTATACGTAGGTTCTATTGACTGAGTAACCCCAATAATATTAGAAATGGTTGCTGTGGGAGCAATCGCCATAGTATGGCTATTTCTCATACCATAAGACTTGATAGCTTCGCGGACAGGCGTCCAGTCCTTACGTGATGTAGTATCCATAAGAACATTTTCTTCACCGCGGTATTCTTTTAATAACTCTATAGTATCTAGTGGTAGATAACCTCGATCCCACTTAGATCCTTTATAAGAACTGTATGTCCCCCGTTCTTTCGCTAATAAACTAGAGGATAGTAGTGCATAATAGGCAACTAATTCTGAACTCTTATCAGCAAATGCTACAGCTTCTGTAGATGCATAACTGATATTAAGCTTGTATAGGGCATCTTGAAAGCCCATGATTCCCAAGCCCACAGCTCTATGCGTTAAGTTTGCATTAGCTGCTTCTTGAGTTGGATAAAAGTTAAGATCAATAATGTTATCTAAAATACGAATAGCTATAGAAATGGTCTCTCCAAGCTTCTCCTCATTGATATCTCCATTTTCAATATGTTCTACTAAATTGACAGAACCTAGATTGCAAACGGCTGTTTCACTTCCTGAGCAGTTTAATAGAATTTCTGTACATAAATTCGAACAACGAACAACACCGGTATGATCTTGTGCAGAACGGATATTTGAAGGATCTTTAAATGTCATCCAAGGGTGCCCTGTCTCATAGAGCATGCTCAACATCTTACGCCACAAGTCTTCGGTGGAGATCTTCTTATATAGCTTGATTTCACCAGTATCTATTTTTCTTTCGTATTCTTCATAAAGCTTATCAAATTCAAAACCATAAGCCTCATGCAATCCAGGGACATCATCGGGACTAAATAGCGTCCAAGTGCCCTTCTGTTCTAAACGTTTGAAAAACAAATCAGGAATCCAACTAGCAGTATTAATATCGTGAGTTCGTCGACGTTCGTCACCAGTATTTTTTCTTAACTCTAAGAAATCTTCATAATCTAGATGCCAAATCTCTAGATATACACACATGGCTCCTTTACGCTTACCACCTTGATTCACGGCAATTGCTGTATCATTGGCTACTTTGATAAAGGGAATCACACCTTGGCTTTTCCCGTTAGTTCCCTTAATTAAAGAACCTGTACCACGCACTCCTGTCCAATCGTTGCCAATGCCTCCTGCCCATTTAGAAAGCATAGCGTTATCTGCGATAACTTTGTAAATGTGCGCGAGATCATCCTGTACGGTAGATAAATAACAGGAACTTAATTGTGAATGACGCATTCCGGAATTAAATAGCGTGGGTGTTGCTGGTGTATAGCGGAATGTAGATAGCAGATTATAAAAAGTAATTGCCCATAAAGTTTTATCTTCACCTTCGTTTAATGCAAGCCCCATAGAAACACGCATCCAAAAAATCTGCGCTGTTTCTAATCTACGTCCTTCATGCTGATTAAAATAACGATCGTAGAGATTTTGAACGCCCATATAAGAGAATTGACGATCTCTAGATATATCCAAAGCCTCAGCAAGTGCATCAAGATCATACTCTTTTAAACGAGGATTTAACCGGTACTTTTCCCCGTTTAGAATATAATCTTTAAAACACTGCTTTTGCACTTCAGCGAGACTTGAGTCAGTGGCACTTTTCCCCATTGTTTCTTGATAAACAACATCAGTAAGTAATTCTGCAGCTACGTAGGCATAGTCTGGTTCTTTTTCTATATTGGCTCGTGCTGCCATAATACAGGCTAAAACAATTTCTGATTCTTTAATCCCGGAATAGAAATTTGCAAACGCCATAGAAGCAAGTGTATGAGGATCGGTTGTTTCAGGAAATCTTTGACATGCCCAAACAAATTTATTAGTTAATTGAGCTTTATTTATTTGGTAAGTAGTTCCATCACTTTTGACAACATCATAGACTTCTTCAATACTTTCTTTTTGCGCAATTACATCTTGTTTATTTTCACGAATTCTAGAACGTGCTTCTCGATATAAAATATAATTTTTTGCAACATCATAATAACCAACTACCATCAATTGTTTTTCAACAATATCTTGTATAGCTTCTATATCAATGGTCTGTTCTGGAGAACAAACTGCTAAAATTTCTTCGACAATTTTATTAGTTAGCTCATTTATCTCAGAAAGAATCTCTTGAAGAGGAATATCAGTAATTTTTTGTGTAGCTCTAAAAGCTTTTTCTAAAGCTGCTGAAATTTTCATAGGATTGAATCTTACAGCATTTCCATCCCTACGTACTACAGAAATGCAGTGCCAAGATCCCTCCCGCTGCTCTTTATGTTGATCTCTATAAATAATATAATCCCTAGCAACATCCTGTAAGCCATCTACATATAACTGGTTCTCCACCATATCCTGAATACGTTCAACGGTAACAACCTGGCCTTCTCTAATCTTTTGAACTACCTCATTAACAACTCGATGAGTGATATCTGAAATGGAATTTTCTAAATCTTTAGGCAGGGGGGAGGTATTTTCTAAACTACGTGTATCACGAAAAGCAGCCTCTAAAGCTTGGGATATCCGATCCTGGTTGAAGGGAACAAACATGCCATTACGTTTTACAATAGTATAATGTTTCTCTTTTACCTCGACCATATGTCATCCCCTAGCAGCTGTATTTTTGATTCAAATAAGTATTTGCAAGCAATAACGGAATTCGACTAACCACTTAGGAAAAAATCGGGGGTTCTCTCGCAGCTAAAGATCAAAAAACTTAGAGAAAACTCTCCCCTTCCTAGAAGTCATTTCTTCTAGAAAACCCAATATGTAGTGAAACATTATGCGCTCGTATACCATATATAGGAATAGACAACGTTTCATGCAATTGAAAAGTACTCTCATTCTCCGGAAAAAAATATGCTTCTGAGGAGCATTTTTCGACTTAGATATCCGACGGTCTTTTCGGCAAAAACTTGTTGATTTTAGATGAATATATTATGCTAAGACCGTAACGAACTTCCGGAATTTTCATGGCAGAATTGGAATCAGAGATCCGAGGCAAGCGTCGTGTAGTAACTCCTAATGCTATCACAGCTTTCGGCCTCTGTTGTGGACTTTTCATTATTTTCAAGAGTGTTTTAAAGACGTCGTCATCGGTAGAACTATTGCACCGTCTACAAGGGCTTTCGCTTTTGTTAATCAGTGCAATGATTGCAGATTTTTCTGACGGTGCTATCGCACGCATTATGAAAGCAGAAAGTGCTTTTGGTGCGCAATTTGACTCTCTTTCTGACGCTGTGACATTCGGCATAGCGCCTCCGTTGATTGCAATTAAAAGCCTTGATGGTGTGTATGCCGGAGGATTTTTTTCCTCGCTGCTTCTCGTAACCTCCATTATTTACTCGTTATGTGGCGTCTTAAGATTAGTTCGTTATAATTTATTTTCTAAAAAACCTGCAGATACGACACGACACTCGTGTTTTATTGGCTTACCTATTCCCGCAGCAGCAGCTTGCGTTGTCTCCTTAGCTTTATTTATAGCTTCTGATTTTTCAACGGTATTACCAGTACAAGTACGAGTTATTCTGATTTCTTTAGGATTACTTTTTATTGGAAGTTTAATGATCTCTCCTTGGAAGTTTCCTGGCATCAAAAACTTACGCTTTAAAGTCTCCTCTTTTTTACTTGTCGTCACTACAGGATTAGTAGCGTGTTTATTCTTTCTAGGTCTTGTTGACCACTTTACTGAAGTATTTTTCTTAGTTTCTTGGTTATATGTTTTGGTAGTTTTCCCCATTTTTGCGATCACATATCAAGGAAAAAAGAAACGTCAATGATGGATTCTATAACACACATCACTATTGCTCTAATCGCCTTTGGCTTGGGGATTTCTTTATCTTCTCTTTATTATCGCAAAAGAGAATCTTCTCAAATCACACTAAGGAGAAATTTAGAGCATGAGAATGAGCTTCTTAAAAATTCTTTAGAACTATCACGTCGTCAAGAACAGCTCATGGAAGATTTTAGCAATAAGCTCGCGGTGTCTTCACAATCTCTTATCAAAGAAATGAAAGAAGAAACGCAAAGCTACTTTTCTGAAAAATCTAAAACCATTGAGTCTATCTTAACTCCTGTTCAGGCTACGTTGACAGCCTTTAAGCAAAACCTAGAAACTTTCGAAACTAAGCATGCTGAAGATCGTGGTTCCTTAAAAGAGCAAATTACTCACCTTCTCGCTGCCGAAAAAAAGCTTGAGAAAGAAACACAAGCACTTACAGACATCTTAAAACATCCCGGATCACGCGGTCGCTGGGGAGAAATTCAATTAGAAAGAATTTTAGAACTTTCTGGGATGTTGAAATATTGCGATTATGAAACTCAGGCTAGTGATGCTCAAGGTTCAGCACGTGCTGATATGATTATTCGTCTCCCTCACGAACGCTGTTTGATTATTGATTCGAAAGCTCCATTTTCAGAAACGTATTTTTCTCAAGATACTTCCGATAAATCCGATCTTGTAGGAAAGATAAAAGATCATATCAAAACTCTAAAATCCAAAAGCTATTGGGAAAAATTTCATTATTCCCCAGAATTTGTGATTCTTTTCCTTCCTGGAGAGAGTATTTTTAATGATGCTCTGCGTATTGCTCCCGAGCTTATCGACGTTGCAGCAACCTCTAATGTCATTTTATCAGGACCTTTAACACTATTGGCATTACTAAAAACTGTTGCCCATATGTGGAAACAAGAAAATCTACAAAAGCAAATTCAAGAAATAGGTCAGTTAGGAAAAGAGCTACACCATCGCCTACATATAGTCTTCAATCATTTTCATAAGATTGGGAAGAACCTTAATAATGCTGTGCAAAGTTACAATGATATGTCCTCTAGTTTGCAACATCGGGTATTACCAACATTAAGGAAATTTGAAGATCTAGAAGTGTCTTCTTTCGTACATAAGATAGAAGACCCGTCTCCTATTGATAATCCTGCAACATCTTTATTGCCAAGTTATGAAGAAAAGGAACTTCCTATAGAAGATTCCTTATTGCAAGAAGATAAACTCTAATATCTTATAAAGCTGATTTGATTGGCAACTCTTGATCAAAATTCGTTGCATTGTCTTCAAGCATTTCTTTTCCAGCGAAGGAAATAAACGTTGTTTTACTCATAGGATCTTTTAAATATTTCTTCATAACAGAGCAAATATGTTCTTTTGTTACATTAAGAACAGCTCTACGAAATGCTTGACGTAAAGCAGGGACCCGACCACAGCGCAATCTGTAATACCCTGTAGATGCACGACTTCCAGGAGCTATTGGTGAATCTAAATTTTGGATAACACCGAGAACTCCTTCATGAATATCTTCATTTGAAAAACTTCCTTTAGAAATTTCATCAATACCGTAAAGAAATGCTTGGTGTGTATCAAAAATTGCTGGATCACGATAACTATAACAATAAAATGCTCCCCTACCAAGGTTTACAGCAGCTCCTGATCCATACGCTCCACCTTGTTCGCGGATTTTTGTATGTAATATAGTATTATCAAGAATCTCAGCAGCTACAGTAAGGGCTGCGGCATCTGGATGATCATAAGGTAAATCTCCAATAGGGAAAGCTAAAGCATTAAAAGCTGCACGAACCGGAATATATAACCCTTGTGATGCTAGAGAGATGTCTATAGAAGGATTTGTCCATGGCTCATGCGGTTGACCTTCTATATCTAAAATTCCATAGAAATTATTCTCATGCAAATGTTGATAATTTGCATTGCTACCACTCAGGATTAACTGTCGCTTACCAAAGCAACATTTTTTATATAAGGATTGTAAAATACCAACAACACTATCTACCTCCTTATCAAAGTTGCTCGTCAAACTACGAATTTTATCTACATAAGGCAATCCTGAAGCTAAATAGGACATAGTTGCTGATATAGATTTATCCATACAAGCCATGCTTACAGCATAACCCATAGGACTATTACGCACGCTATTTGTCAGTGCTTCATTATGCTGCATAAGCAGCTCTTTGATTCTAGCTACATCTGTAAAATCGACACTTGTTAGTGTATCTCCCATAACTTGAAATAGCTTGTCAGCTTTGGATGCCAAAGCTTTTCCACGAATACCTATTGAAGGTGATAACAGAACATTTTTATTTGCATGTGGAGAAAATTCATAAGAAACATCCACGCCTCCCGTATGTTCTAGGAGAAACTCTAATTGCTCTTTATAAGATCTCCCCGCGCATCCCAACTGTAGCATTAGGAAAACAAGCAAACGCAACCAAGGCAATTCTTCAGCAGACAGAGAAGGAAGATCCATAACCAACTCTGCAAAAATTAAATCATTGGTAAAACAATCATGATGAAGAACCTCTCCATGCGAGACATTTTCCTTAACAAGATTGTATTCCTTTCCTGAGTTAGGAACTTTATCCAAAGAAAAATTGGGAAGAATCTTATCCAGATCTTCATGCTGTGCTTGATATTCTTCTAAAATTTTAGAAGTCAGGCGTATTTTTTCTATATCTTCTGGAGAAAGCTTCTCCTGAATTTCTTTAAGAAGAGTTTGCTCTTCTTGATTTTCTATAGAAATCAAATCAGAATCAGGAAGAAGGATGACGCGAGCAAAATGCGGGTTATCTAAGAAATACTTCCTGATAAGCTTTGGAAGGCAATCTGGTTGTTTTAATTTTTCTCGAAGATCTGCAAATAGACTATGGATTCTTAATCCATCTTCAGCATGACCTCCATGCTGTCGTAATAGCCCTGAACGAAAAAACAATGATAATCCGTATGGTAGAGAGTAACCAGCAATTTCCTTCCTAGCCAACTCTAATTGATGTACCGCAGCCTCAATAAGATTACTAGGAATTCCTTCTCTTATGATCTCTTCTAGACAAGCAAAAATCCAAGATTCTAATTTCTGAGCACCTCCATGAGAACATCCCTTACAAACAATAGTGATAGGAATTTCACGAATCTCACTATCGATTCCCATATCTGCTTGCTTACAAAAACCTGATTTTAATAATCGAGATTTTAAAGGAGCAGCATCTGTACCCATAAGGACAACATCAAGAACATGCAAAGCCAACAGCTCTTGCTGATCCAATATTGAACATGTCAACCAGGACAAGCCAAAAAGCACTTTATCTTCATCTTGACTATCCGAAGGATACTTAAGGATATTTCTAACAGGCTCTTTAAATCTCTTTTGAAGAGGAACAGAAACCGTTTGTTTTTCTAATTTACCTACATGACGAAGGAGTTTTTCTTCGAGAAAATCTAAATGCCGAGAAGGCTTAATATTTCCATAAAAGTAAAATAGGCAACGCCCAAGAGTATATTGGCTTTGATGGAAGGCTACTATACTTTCATGAGAAAGTGTAAGAATATCCTTAGGCTCACCTCCAGAGTTTACTCCGTAAGTAACTGAAGGAAATAGAGCCGCATTTAAAGCTTCTGATAGCCGAGATTCTCCCGACATCATTGCGCCTTTCATCTCATTGAAAACTACACCAGTATAAGTTAAGGCATTTTCTGGGTTTAGTTCGTATCTCCATCCTTCTTGCAAAAAGCTATTTTCCGTAAGTAGCGGATGGAAAACAGCGTCTATATACACACTAAGTAAATTATAGAAATCTTCAGGAATTTGCGATGCTGCAGGATAACAAGTGAAGTCAGCTCCTGTGAAAGCATTCATAAACGTATTTAAACTACGTCGTGTCATGGAGAAGAATGGATCGCGCACTGGATAATTATCAGAACCACAGAGAACCATATGTTCTAAAACATGAGCTACACCGTTAGAAGTTTGCGGGCAGGTCCTAAAGCAGATATTAAAAACATTTTCATCGTCATTATTGATAATCATCATAATAGAAACGCCTGAAGGTTTGTGTTCCACCTCGAGCAATTTACTTTCTATCTCAGGGAGATCCTGGCTTAATTTAACGATGAAATTTCTATATGTATCTCCAGCTTTCATACTCTGTCCAAATCCCTAATGCGATACATTAGGTGTTCTCCATCATTTTTTAAATCTATAGTATTAATTACACTATAATGTTCTTACTTTTCAGCAAAACAAAGTTAAGTTACCTTGGGTATTATTTTCAATAACTCCTAGGGAAAGTTATGAACAATGATCTCAATTATTTTGAAAGTCATTATGAAAAATTGCTCAAGGAATTTTCAGATTTTCTTCATTTTCGTTCTATATCTGCAGATCCCAATTGCCTCGCCAATTGCAAAAGTTGTGCAGATTTCCTAGTTGACAATCTTAAAGATATATTCTCAATAGAATTATGGGAAAAACCGGGTCACCCTCCTATAATCTATGCTACTTACCATAAAGCAGGTTCGACAGCTCCCACTCTACTTCTCTATAACCATTATGATGTGCAACCTGCAGACCTTACTGATGGATGGTTAGCAGATCCTTTTACCATGAGAATCGAAGTAGAACGGGTTATAGCTCGGGGGGCTTCCGATAATAAGGGACAGTGTTTTTACACATGGAAAGCTCTTGAACATTATTACCAATCTAGAAAAAGTTTCCCGATCAATATTACATGGATTATTGAAGGTGAAGAAGAGAGTGATAGCCCTGCTCTAAAGAGTTTTGTTAAAGAAAGACAGGAAGCTTTACAGGCAGACTATTTCTTGATTGTTGATGGAGGGTTCTACTCAGCAAAATCTCCTTCTGTTAGTATTGGAGCACGTGGTTTAGTACCAATGAAAGTGACGCTAGAAGAAGGTAGCAAAGATATGCACTCGGGTATCTTCGGTGGTATTGCTTATAATGTAAACAGGGCTTTAGCAGAAATGCTTGCCACATTACACCATAGTGATAATTCTATTGCTGTGGAAGGTTTCTACAATGATGTTTCTCTGCCGAAAGAAAGTGAATTCTGTGATATTCCTAAAGGAAATCTTTTAAAAGATGGAGAGAAAACTTTAGGTTTTTGTCCTACTTTATATGCTCCTGCGACAACTGCTGAAGAAGCTTTAAGTTTATACCCCACCCTAGAAATCAATGGAATCTCTGGCGGATATACAGGACCAGGATTTAAAACTGTCATTCCTCATAAAGCGACTGCCTATCTTTCTTGCAGGCTAGTTCCTAATCAAAATCCAGAGAAAACAGCAAAACAAGTTATTCAACATTTAAAAAATCTTGTTCCCCCTACATTAAAATTTTCCTATGAGATCTTTGAAGGGTCACCAGGATGGAGAAGCTCTCCAAATCTTCCTATTGTTGTAGCGTTACAAGAAATTTATTCCGAGCTCTACCACGAACCTTGCCTTAGATTATTTATGGAAGCAACCATTCCCATTGCTTCACTACTTGGTGAAATATCAAAAACAGAGCCTATCATTTGTGGTACATCGTATTTAAGTGATGCTATTCATGCTGCTGAAGAAAACTTCTCCTTAGAACAAATAAAAAATGGTTTCCTCTCTATTTGCCTTCTTCTTGATAAATTAGGAAAAGCATAAAAAAAGCACTCTCTAAGAGAGTGCTTTCATGAAGTAAGCTTAATAAACTATAGGCTTATTCTTCTGGTTTTAACACAATAAAGCGAACCACTTCTCCTTGCGAGACCATAAGAAGAATACTTTCGTTACTTCCATCTTTTAAAACAGCGTTCAGTTCTTCTACTGTAGAAACCTTTTGTCTATTTACAGCTAGGATAAGTTGTCCTGGAGTTACTCCTGAAGATCCTGCTACCGAACCAGCTTCAACAGCGACAATAAGTACACCTTTACTATCAAGAGCCATCCCTAATTTCTTAGCTGTTTCTGGATTAAGATTTTGCACACGAATGCCTACACGATTTAAAGCTGAGATACCGTCATCTTGAGGAGCCTGGGAAACAATAACAGGAATTTCTATAACCTGTCCTTCACGGACTACTTTAAGTAATACACGTGTATCAGGATTCATCAAGGAAATTGCATTACGGAATCCACTAAGGGATTCTACTTCTTTACCGTTGTAAGCAATGATCACATCTTCTTGCTTTAATCCAGCTTTATGTGCTGGAGATCCCTTAACAACATCTGTAACTAAAGCTCCATAAACTTTATCTAGTTTATAACAGGCTGCTAGCTCAGCATCTATAGGTTGTAGAGTAACTCCTAAAAATCCACGAATTACCTGACCATCACTGATTAACTGATCAATGATTCTCTTAGCCATCAAACTAGGAATAGCAAAACCAATACCAATATAGCCTCCACTACCACTTACAATAGCGGTGTTAACACCTATAACTTTTCCATCGATATTAAGAAGAGGTCCTCCGGAATTTCCTGGATTGATAGCAGCATCCGTTTGTATAAAATCTTCAAAATCTGCAATATGTAGCTGATTTCTACCTTTTGCACTAATTACTCCTACGGTTACCGTAGCTTGTAGACCAAAAGGATTGCCAATAGCTATGGCCCAATCTCCTACTTTCAAATTATCAGAATTCCCAAAATTAAGATGAGGGAGCTTGTCAGCGTTAATTTTAATAACTGCTAAATCTGTTTTAGGGTCTAAGCCTATAACCTTAGCAGGATATTTTTGACCGTCATGCAAGGTGACATGAATTTTCCCTGCATCTTCCACAACGTGATTATTGGTAACTACATAACCATCTGAAGAAACTATAAATCCTGTACCACGAACAGCTTCTTTGGACATGGGACGTTCTTTCTGTGTAGGTAGACCGAAAAAACGATTAAAAAACTCGTCATTGAAATAATCAAAAGGATTGTCATAAGGTCCACGACGTCCTGGTGCAGGATTCACAGGACGACTACATTTAGGAAAACTCTCAATATAAACAACACCTGGAGTTGCCTGTTCTGCAACCTTAGAAAATCCTCCGGAAATCTCCTTTAGAAGAACCTCTTGAGGCACCTCTGCTATCCGCGTATCTTTTTTCACAGCAGCGAATCCTGAAGGAGAAAGCATAGGAATACTTAAAAACATCGCTGTGGCTAATAGTAAATATATTGGCTTCTTCGTCATACCTTTTTCCCTATAGGTAGGCTCTAGATTCTTTCTAGATTTCGTCCTCATGTTTTTGAAAACCTGTGACTCCTAATACTTTTTAAACGCGTGGTTTATAAAGCATAGCGATCCACATGCCTTTTCGAATATAATCACGAAAAGCGAATTATATTGTAGCAGGATATTACTACAAAGAATTTTATCTTAAGAACTTTCCGGATATGAATTTATATTTCCTTAAAAAGAATCTATAAAAAAGAAGAAATATTGAGCTATGTTCCTGATTTATAAACTTCTATACGCATAAAAATACATTAGCAATAGTATGCGCAAAAAATTACAGATGAATAACCTGTAACACTATAGTGAACGAAATACAGCTTCTACAGTGTCTCCGATGTTGGCTGGAGATTCAACAACAGAGACTCCTGATCTTTTTAAAGCTTCTTTCTTACTTTTTGCATCCCCAGAATTTCCCGAAATAATAGCTCCAGCATGTCCCATTCGTTTCCCTTTAGGTGCAGTTTCTCCTGCAATAAAAGCTACAATAGGTTTCGTGCAGTAGGTTTGAATCCATTCTGCAGCCTCTTCCTCAGCACTACCCCCAATTTCTCCGATCATTAAGATAAGTTCTGTTTGAGGATCATTTTGAAATTCTTCAAGAACATCAATAAATGAAGTTCCATTTAGTGGATCTCCCCCTATACCAATGCATAAACTTTGTCCTATGCTCCGTTGTGTAAGCTGCCAAACGGCTTCATAAGTTAAAGTACCTGATCTAGAGACCACACCTACATTTCCAGGAAGATGGATATATCCCGGCATAATACCAATTTTACATGCTCCAGGTTTAATAATTCCTGGACAGTTAGGTCCTATAAGTTGAGAAGCGCTATATTGCATAACATGGCTTACTTCGAGCATATCTTTTACTGGAATACCTTCTGTAATGCAGACAATCAGATCAATCCCTGCATCTTCAGCTTCTAAAATAGCTTCTGCAGCATAAGCGGGTGGAACAAAAATCATTGTCACCTGACAATTTGTAGCTTGTTTTGCTTCTAGTACAGAATCATACACAGGGAGATTTAGATGCTCGGTCCCTCCCTTCCCGGGAGTCACTCCAGCAACGAAATTAGATCCATAAGCCAAGCATTGCTCAGTATGAAATGAACCTGCTTTACCTGTAATCCCCTGTGTGATTATCGGTATTTTTTTACTTAATGAGCAAAACATGGAGCTCCTTAAACTTGTTTACTTAACGTCACAGCAAGCTGCGCACCTTCATTTAAGGAATCTGTGAATTGGCAGGGGATTCCTGAACGATGTACAATATCTTTTCCTAATTCTACATTTGTTCCTTCTAAACGCACTACTGTAGGAATGATGTTTTCTCTCGTTTGCATAACAGCAACTAGTCCTGAGGCAACTGCAGAACAATCCATAATTCCACCAAAGATATTGATAAAAAGAACTTCTACATTTTCGTCTGAGAGCACCAAAGAAACAGCTTCTTGGATTTGCTGCTCTGTAGCACTTCCTCCTACATCAAGAAAATTCGCTGCAGATCCACCGTGAATTTTAAGAATATCTAACGTACTCATAGCCAATCCGGCACCGTTTACCAAACAGCCGATATTTCCCTCTAGGGCAATGTAGGAAAGTCCTATCTGTTTAGCGAGCACATCACGGATATTTTCTTGAGAAGGATCGTATAACACTTCAAGTTTCGGATGACGATATAAAGCATTGTCATCAATAGTTACTTTAGCATCTAAAACAAGAAGATCTCCTTCTTGAGTAAGCACTAAAGGATTGATTTCAAGAAGAGAAGCATCGTTATCATAGAAACATTGAACAAGCTTTTTAATTAGCTGTACACCTTGTTTTCCTATATCTCCTTCCCAGTTCATAAATTTAATGATCTGTCGAAGTTGATAATTGTATATACGAGCAAAAGGTGTTAAAGGCACTATAAGCAACTGATCAGGATATTTCTGAGCAACCTCTTCGATATCGACACCGCCTGCTTTTGACAACATAATCGCTGGACAACGGTTTTTCCTATCCATAATCACTGCGAGGTAATACTCAGTAGCAATATTTACCAAAGGGGTAATAAGAACTTTCTCTACAGGAAGAGCTTCTCCGGAAGTTTGGTTACTTACAAAACGCATATGCAATAATTTATCAATGGCTGCTAAAATATCAGGTGAAGATTTAGCGATAATTACGCCACCATTTTTCCCTCGACCTCCAGCATGTACCTGCACTTTAACAACGCCTGCACTTATACCCAACTCCTTAAGAATCTCTTGTCCTTCTTCAACAGAAGAGGCTACACGATAAGGAGGAATAACAATATCGTAAGAGACTAAAAGATCCTTAGCTTGGTATTCATGAAGGTGCATAAATAACCCTTTGAATTTTCCTCCTTATCTTGTATCATTTCTTTTACTTCAACTAACTTTGCTCTAATCCGTGTTCAAGTTCTTTAGTAGCAAGATTCAGTCTTTATTTAAAAAATCCCTCTCTACAGATCTTCTAGAATTTACAGAAAGTTTATTTTATGAGGCAGATTTTGGTTCAGATTTGACTGAAGAGCTTTGTTCTCGATTGCGCAAGTGCCGCAAGCCTGATGAATCTACTGTTAAAGATCTTGTCTTTGCGTTACTTCGTGAAACAGTAGCCAATCTTCCTCATATAGAGCCCTCTAAAATACATAAGCCCTTTGTATCCTTAATGCTGGGAACAAACGGATCTGGGAAAACTACAACTGTAGCTAAGCTAGCCCACCATTACCAATCTCAATCAGAGAAAGTCATGATTGTCGCTACCGATACTTTTCGTAGCGCCGGCATGGATCAGATGCGTTGTTGGGCCGAAAAATTAGGTTGTGGATTTGTATCTGGGAAACCTGGTGGTGATCCTGCAGCTATTGCTTACGATGGCATTGCTTCTGCTATATCCCGTGGTTATGATCGTGTACTTATAGACACTTCAGGTCGTTTGCATACCCACACCAATTTATTGAATGAGCTATCAAAAATTGTTTCCGTTTGCGATAAAGTGCATCTAGGATCTCCCCATGAAAGGCTTATGACTATAGATGCAACTTTAGGGGGCAATGTTATTGAACAGGTTCGTGTTTTCCATGACGCTATTCCTCTATCCGGATTAATCCTTACTAAGGTCGATGGTTCTGCTAAAGGTGGAACTTTGTTTCGCGTAGCGAAACAATTAAAGATCCCTACAAAATTCGTCGGTTACGGCGAACTTATTGGGGATCTCGAAGAATTTCATATAGATAGGTTCTTGGAAAAGCTTTTCCCTTCTACCTAAACTTATATTTTTAGTTTCTTTTTCCTGAGGAAGAGAAAATCTGTAGAAGATACCAAAATATCATAATGACGTTGCAATACATCTTTAATGCCATGATTAAAGATAACTTATAGCTTAAGTCTCCATCATTACCTACATTCTGAGCTACCTTGCGGATTGCTTGAGCATCCACAACGGTCAATCCTACAAAAATTGCTAATCCTAGATAGCAAATCAATAAGTAAAAAATGGGCATATAAACAAATATGGACACCAATGCGAATATCACAGATACCAGCATTAAACCAATTAGAGCAAACATCAATATGTTACTCATCTGTGTAAGATCACTTTTAGTAAAGGCTCCATAAGCAGCCGACAAACCAAAAATCAATCCTGCGGATCCAAAGGCTGCCCAAACGATTCCTCCGCCATACTGAGCAGCATAAACAGGAACTAGTGTTCCAAAGAACAACCCCTCTAAAGCAGAATAGGCTAAAAACAATCCCATAACTGCAGGGACAGAAAGCTTATGAATTTTAGCATTGATATAAAAAGATACTCCTAAAGTAGCAATACACCAGATCCACCAAAATGAAAATAAACTTTTATACATCCCAGAAAAGTATAATCCTAATGATACAAAAGTCGTTACAGCAAGACCTGCAGTCATCCAGCCATATACTCTAGATGTAAATGTTCCCGGCAAACGAGATTCTTGTGCGTAATCACGATCGTATAGTCCCATGTAACCTCCTATACTCACATATAATTAAAATTAATAAACGTGCTCTTGTTTTATTTAAAATTTGTAATAAAGGCTAGCTAAATTAATTACTATTACCAAGAGCATTAACAATAAAATAAATTTTCCACCAGGGATTAAATGTTTTTCTTGATAATGTTTTTTACCATAACGACCTTTCCAGACCATCAACACTGGGAAAACTCCAACAATTAAAGCAGCACCTATGCCTCCAGCATAATTGAGACACTTAAGAACAATCTCAGGATAACACATTGACCATGCTAAAGGGACAATAAAAGTTAAAAAGAAAATAGAAAAACTGTGTTTTTTTTTGTTCCACTGAAAGGCATCAACTAAAAAATCCATAACACCCAAAGCTACGCCTAAAAATGAAGAAACCAAAGCAAAGAAACCAAAAAATTCCCCAGCAATATAAAACATTGAACATTGCAATGAATTTTTCATAGCTTCTACTGCCGTATAGCCATTTTCCTGAGCTTTCATAAGAAAGTCTAAAGGAATTACTCCTAAAACAAGGGCTTCCCAAATTATGTATAAAATTAAAGGAATCAAGCTCCCTATAATGATAGCTTTTTTAACATCTTTAACTTTCTTATCCATGTAGTAATACAGCGAGGGAACCACACTTTGAAAACCAAAGGAAAGAAACAGAATAGATAAACCATCCATAGAACGTATCCACGAGGCACGCAAAAGTAGTTCGGGTTGTAAAGCTAAAATTCCTAAGATACAAAATACCGAAAAAGCAATAGCTAATCCGAAAACAAAAAAGCGGTTACAGTAATCTACGATTTTTGTCCCCATCATTAATGTAGGGCAAATCAAAACTGCAAATGCCAAAGGAGCTGCGTGACGTATCCAAGGAATATCTAATCCCTGACAACCAAAAATACGAAATAGGATATTTCCTCCCTCACAAAAATAAGCAATAAGCAGGGAATAAAATAGAAATAGATAAACGAGCCACATGAAGATCTTCCCCATATCCCCTAAGGTATATTGGGCCATCGATAACATATTAACTTGTTGCTTATCCTTAAACCAAGTCATAACTTCGAGAAGGCAAAGCCCAGATCCCATGGAAAAAAGCCAAGATAGTATATAAAGAAGAGTCGTGGGAAGAAAACCTGCATACGCTGTTAATACAGGAACTGCTAGCACACCAGCACCTATAGCTGTCCCCGCAATAATGAGGGAACCTCCTAAAACCTTGCTAGACATAGAAAAACCTTTCGAATTTTGTCTTATATTTTAGAATTAAAGATAATTAGAAATAAAAACACTAAGCTTTTACTTTATTCAACAGTTACAGACTTTGCCAGATTCCTAGGGCGGTCTATTTCATTGCCTTTCTTCAAGGCCATGGTATAGGCCATAATCTGTCCCACTATTGTATAAAGAATAGGAGATACTAAAGGATGACTATTAGGAACATATATCTGGGAATCTGAAACAGCAGCAATATCTTCTTGTGATTCTGAAGCTATGGCAATCACATGAGCCTGCCGAGCTTTTACCTCCATTATACAACCCACCATCTTTTCATAAACCAGCGGGTCACCACAAAACGTAATCACCGGAGACCCTTTACTAATTAAAGCAATAGGTCCGTGTTTCATTTCGCCAGCAGGATAACAGTTAGCTTCAACATATGCAATTTCTTTCAATTTCAAAGCGGCTTCCATACAAATAGGATACATCAAGCGACGTCCTAAAAATATGAACCTATCTTCGTTGCAATAATCATTCGCCCATGAATGCAGATCTTCGTTTAGTAATAAGCGATTGCATAATTCTGGAAGCTCAACCAAACCTTTTCCACAAATACGATGTTCTTCTAAACTTAATGTTTGTTTCGAAGTAGCTAATTTTAATCCTAACAAAATCAGTAAAAGCAATTGTGCAGTAAAAGCTTTTGTAGAAGCGACGCCAATTTCAATACCTGCTTCTAAAAATAAGCAATGATCCACACCTATAGCTAAGGCTGATTCTTCAACATTACAAATTCCTAACACACAAGCAACTTGTCTACGACGGAATTCTTTTAAAGCTGCCAGTGTATCAGCTGTTTCCCCAGATTGACTAATTAAAATCGCTAAGGTCTTTTTCCCAATATATGCCTGTCGATAGCGAAATTCTGAAGCAACTTCCACATGCACAGGAATAGAAACTAAAGACTCTATAATATACTTTGCTAAAAACCCTGCGTGATAAGAAGAACCACAAGCAACAATAGAAATCTCATCAAAATCTTCTATTGAGAAACCATATAAGAATTTTTCACTGACACACCCCTGAGAATCTAAATATTTGTGAATGAGACGTTCTAAAACTTCTGGCTGCTCATAAATTTCTTTAAGCATGTAATAACTATAGCCCTGCTTATCCGAACCTGCATCGGCATAAGCAACTTGACGCACTTCTTTTTGAATGCGCTTTAAAGCAAAATTATACGTCTCCACTTCACTGCCAAGACCTACAACAGCTAATTCTCCAGAAGCTAAAGCTTGAACACTTTTTGTATATTTTAAAAACGCACGCGTATCAGAAGCTATAAAATTCTCCTGTTCTCCTAATCCAATGATTAATGGACTTTCCTGCCCTGCACAAAGCAAAATATTAGGATGATCTTTATGAATAAGACCACAGGAAAAACTTCCCTGAAGTTGTGATAGAGTCCAAGAGAAACTATGGACTAAATCTCCTGTAGATTGATAACGAAAAGCAAATAGCTGAACAATAACTTCAGAATCTGTATCTGAAGCAAAGGCAATACCTTCAGCAAGAAGTAGCGATTTTAATTCTTTAAAATTCTCAATAATCCCGTTGTGGACAATAGCACAACTAGAGTTTTCATCAACATGAGGATGAGCATTCTTCACTGTGGGGATGCCATGCGTAGCCCAACGAGTATGACCTATAGCTAATGATGATGATACGTTATCTTTTTCTAAGGAGTTTCTAAGCTCATCGACACGGCCTATTGTTTTTTTTACAAACAACTGGCCCGGTACAACGACTGCAAGACCTGCGGAATCATAGCCCCGATATTCTAGCTTAGCTAATCCATCCAAGACTACAGGAACAGCTAATTTAGATCCTAGATATCCAAATATTCCGCACATACATTACCCTATTCTATAATGCTCGCTCCCAACTCAGAATCAACAATATCAGCTATAGTCTTAGCAAGCGAGTCCACTTGATGCTTCTTTAAACCTTCAACCATAACCCTGCAAATATTTTCAGTTCCAGAATATCTTAATAAAACACGACCAGAATCACCTAAAGATGATCTCACATCTCTAAGAGCTTCTTGGACTAAAGGCACAGTATCTAAAGGAATTTTCTCCTTTACAGATACGTTGATAAGTGCTTGAGGACTTTTAACAATTGGGGATGTTAAATCTGAAAGTGTAGATTCACTTTCAATCATAATACGTAACACTTGCAAAGCAGAAACAATGCCGTCTCCAGTAGTATTATAATCCAAAAAGATCATATGACCACTCTGCTCCCCGCCCAGATTTGCCTCATGCTCTAACATATTCTGTAAAACATGGCGATCTCCTACAGGAGAAATGAACGTCTCTATCCCTAAACTTTCTAGATATTTTAACACACCGAAATTAGTCATTACAGTAGCAACAACACGGTTGCCATTTAAAAGATCCTTTTTCTTTAAATCATTAGCACAAATACTCAAAATCATATCACCGTCAACAATATGGCCTTTTTCATTTACCATGATAATACGATCACCATCACCATCTAAAGCTATTCCCACATCAGCCTTATGCTCTATTACGGCTTTCTGAATTACCGATGGGAAAAGAGCCCCACAGTTATCGTTGATATTGCTTCCTGTAGGCTCACAACCATAACAAATCACTTCAGCATCAAGTTCTTCAAATACAGAAGGAGCAACTTTATAAGCAGCACCGTGTGCACAATCTAAAACTATCTTCAATCCCTTTAATGTTCTTCTCTTAGGGAAAGTAGCTTTGGCAAATTCTATGTAACGACCCATAGCATCCAATACACGCTTATTCTTACCCACAGCATAATCTTCAGGCAAATCTCCAAAATCTCTATGAGCTACCATCTGTTCAATACGCCGTTCTATAACATCGCTAATTTTAAATCCTTCTGAGGAAAAAATCTTTATCCCATTATCCCAATAGGGATTATGGGATGCAGAAATCATAATTCCAGCATCTGCACGATAGGCACGAGTAATAAAAGCTACTCCTGGAGTGGGAATAGGGCCTAACACTAGGGTTTCTATTCCCATAGAAGTCAAACCTGCAACAAGTGCATTCTCGAACATATACCCTGACAAACGGGTATCCTTGCCTACGACAACACGATGTTTCCCAGGTTTACTCTCCTGTAAAACACCTGCAACAGCTTTACCAAGTAATACAGAAAGCTCTACAGTCATAGGCTCATAATTGGCTCTTCCTCGAACCCCATCCGTACCAAAAAGTTGTTTTACTTCCTTTGTCATTTATTCCCTTAAAGATTCATCAATAGATTGAAGAGTTGCTCATCCCGTGAGATTCAGGTATTAAAATAGCATTTACATGGATTTACCAAAGGATAAGACAAGTTAAAAATTCTAACTTAGATCGCTCTCCAAAGAGGAACTGTTTGCATTTGCTGACTTTGAAATCCCTACCATCTTCCTAATCCCTTTTAAATCTTCTAACACAAAACTAAAATTGTTATTAGAGAAATCATATTCTTAGATACGTGTTTTTGACATGCACATATAAAAAAATCCGTTTAGAAATTCCTAAAAAATAGATTGTCTATTAAAATTCTAAACATCCTTCTTATAAATTTTTTAAAATTATCTTGATTCAAAAATAAAATATTGACCCCTTTAGAGTATAAACATCCCCGAATCTCGCGATAACAGTCGGATTAAGAAATCGCAGGAAATTAAAATAAAAATTCTCTGAAAAAACATAGATAAATAATAAAAAAAAATCCTTGTATAGGGTATAAAAGCATGTCTTTCGGTTAGGCATTTTGTTCTTGCAAACTTCGATATTTTTGCTATGGTGAAATTCCCCTAGAAAAAAGAGCGCTTTTATAAACCCTTTTTCTTCCAAGACTTTTTAACACTTGATATCTATAATAAATGGTCTGTGACAACAAAACTCTCTTGCGTAGAGGCTTAGAATTGTTTAGAAAAATTTCTAAATCTGCACCCGCTCCAATTATCTATTCAGCTGCCGACCACAACATAAAACTCAAAGACTTTTCTCCACACGCACTCTCTGTAGTAAAAACTCTAAGAAAAGCTGGCCACAAAGCATATATTGTTGGTGGATGCATCCGCGACTTGTTACTCAACACAACCCCTAAAGATTTCGATATCTCGACATCAGCCAAACCTGAAGAAATCAAAGCTGTTTTCAAAAATTGTATACTTGTTGGGAAACGTTTTCGACTGGCCCACATACGCTTTTCGAATCAAATTATTGAAGTTTCTACCTTCCGTTCAGGAAGCGCTGATGAAGACTGTCTCATTACTAAAGATAATCTTTGGGGTACAGCTGAGGAAGATGTTTTAAGAAGAGACTTCACCATTAATGGTCTTTTCTATGATCCTACAGAAGAAACAATCATAGATTATACCGGCGGGGTTAGCGACTTACAAAATCGGTACTTACGTACTATAGGAGATCCCTATGTACGTTTTAAACAAGATCCCGTCCGGATGTTGCGTTTGTTAAAAATTCTTGCGCGAGCTTCTTTCACGGTAGACCCTAAAACTTTAGAAGCACTTCAAGAATGCCGCTATGAGTTAATTAAGAGTTCTCAAGCACGTGTTTTTGAAGAGCTTATTAAAATGTTGGGCTCCGGAGTCTCTTCTGAATTTTTCAAGCTAACTGTGAAATATCAGATATTAGAAATCCTTTTCCCCTATATGGACAAAGCTTTTCATTTAAATAAAATTTTAGAAGAGCAAACCTTTGCTTGTTTGGATGTTTTAGATGAAAACGTGTTAAGTAAAAAATATAATTATGATCGCCATCAGCTTATGGCAGTATTTCTATTTCCTATCGTCAATTTCAATGTGCGCTATAAGCATCGGCAGCATCCAAGTTTATCTCTAACCGCTGTCTTTGATTATGTTAAAAACTTTTTAGGAAAGTTTTTTGCAGACTCATTCACCAGCTGTTCTAAAAAGAATTTTATTTTAACAGCTCTCGTGTTGCAAATGCAATATCGGTTAACTCCGCTAGTACCAACAAAGAAAATTCTCTTCTTTAACCGTAAGTTTTTAAACCACATACGTTTTTCAGAAGCTCTTTCTCTATTAGAAATCCGTAGCCTAGTTTATCCTAAACTAGATAAAATACTTGCTGCTTGGATTCGTCATTACCAAGCTCTACAATATAAAAAGGAACTTCCTTCTTGAGTTTAAATTAGCCATGCTTCCTCTTTATCTGGTTCATGTACTGTATCCTATAGGATTGATTGCCAACTTATTTTTTGGTAGTGCGTTTACCGTGCAATGGTTTTTAAGTGAAAGACGTAAGATAGCCTATGTCCCTAAGGCTTTTTGGATTTTATCCTCTATAGGAGCGCTCATGATGATCGCTCACGGCTTTATCCAAAGCCAATTTCCCATAGCTCTACTTCACGGGGCAAATCTTGTTATCTATTTCAGAAATCTCAATGTTGCTTCCTCTCATAAGCTTTCATTAAGAACAACATTAGTAATTCTCGCTTTAACCTTATTGTTTACAACACTACCATTCGCCCTAGAGGCATATTACCATCCCCATATGGAATGGATGGCCTCTCCTAATATCTTTCATCTTCCTTTGCCTCCACCAAATATTTACTGGCATATTGTTGGCTGTTTAGGGTTATTCACCTTTTCCTCAAGGTTTTTTATCCAATGGTGCCATTTGGAAATGAATAACCGATCTACTCTACCAGCATTGTTTTGGCAGGTTGGTTTCATTGGTGGTTTCTTAGCATTCATATATTTCATACGTACCGGAGATCCTGTAAATATCCTCAGTTACGGCTGTGGTCTACTTCCCTCACTGGCAAATTTACGTATTATGTATAAGAAATCACGCTTACCTGAATTCCATAACCATAGCTGCTTCTTATCGGCAGGAGAGCCCAGTGGAGACACATTAGGAAGTGATCTTCTTCGTAATATCAAAGTTTTGAATCCTGATATACGCTGTTTTGGTGTTGGAGGACCTTTAATGCGCAAAGAAGGACTCGAACCTCTGATTCATATGGAAGAATTTCAGGTATCAGGATTTTTAGAAGTTTTTAGTGCGATTTTTAGTCTACTTAAAAAATACAGAAAACTCTACAAAGCTATTCTTAAAGAGAATCCTGAAACCGTTTTTTGTATAGATTTTCCTGATTTCCATTTTTTCCTAATTAAAAAGTTAAGAAAATGTGGATATAAAGGGAAAATTGTTCATTACGTTTGTCCAAGTATTTGGGCTTGGAGACCTAAAAGAAAAAAAGTCTTAGAAAAATATCTTGATACTCTTTTGCTAATACTTCCCTTTGAAAAGGAGATTTTTAAAAACTCTCCCTTAAAAACTATTTATCTAGGGCATCCTTTAGTAAAAACAGTCTCTAATTTTCAATATTGCAACTCATGGAAACAAAAATTAAAGATTTCTGACCAACCTAGTATCGCAGTATTTCCAGGTAGCCGACCAGGGGATATCTTTAGAAATTTACAAGTACAAGCTCGAGCATTTCTATTTTCATCATTAGCACAATCACATCAACTGCTCGTATCTTCTTGTAATCCTAAATATAATAAGAAAATTCTAGAGCTTCTAGAAAAAGAAGGTTGTCATAATAGCAAAATCGTTCCTTCAGAATTCCGTTATCAACTTATGAGAGATTGTGATTGCGCTTTGGCAAAGTGTGGGACTATTGTTCTTGAAACTGCATTAAATCAAACCCCAACGATTGTCACCTGCCTTCTAGAACCTTTTGACACCTTCTTAGCAAAGTATATCTTTAAGATTCTCATCCCTGCGTATTCCCTACCAAACATCATTACAGGATCTATTATCTTTCCAGAATTCATAGGTGGCAAACACGATTTCAATCCAGAAGAAGTCGCAGCAGCAATTGATATCCTCGCGAGTCCTACAGCTAAAGAAAAACAGAAATATGCCTGTCAACAACTTCTCAAGACTATGACAGAAAATATAGTAACTCCTAAAGAGTGTCTGCAAGCTATATACTCACAAAAAAATCGCTTTCACTTAAAGAACGACTTTATCAAGAAATTTAATCCCGAAAGCTCTCGAGCTTAATTTTATAATCTATTCAAGAATGTACTTTTTGATTAAAACAAGTGTTGCTTCACCTCCTAACCAGGTGAAGCAACTTGAGTGATTAAGATTTTCTAAGAAAGAAAACCCTAGGCTAATGACTTAGTGAAAGTCATTTTATTTCAATGCTCTCACCAAAGATAACCAACAAAGCTTTTCTTTTTGGAAGCTATTTATTTGATTATTTAATTCTTTGATAAATCTGTAATGAGATTTACGCCATTTTAAGATTCTATTGGTTTTCCCAATTCCCTCAGTTTGAATATGAATGATGAGAGCTTTGAGAACATCGATTGGACTGGAATCATTCATCATCAAATCATATAATGCTTCCTGTAGCTCATTACAGACTGATAAGATTAATTGAACATCGATTAAGGTGGAAATATCTTCGATTTGTTGAAGAATGGTATTGTAAAGCGACAGTGCTTTTTGATAGGCAGTAGTTTTATCTACTAATTCTTTGTTAGCTTTCGCAACATTTTGTTGTAGACCGTTAAACAATGTCTCATTAGAGACAAAGCCTACCCCCCCCCCCCCCGGAAGAAGAAGCTAACTCAATCTGTTTCTGAGGTCTCTTTCTAAAATGGTTAGTGTTTTCCAAATTAAGTACACAAGATAAAAGCATACTTTTCATAAAATACTCATAACTAAAGCGTTAAAATCGTAAGCCATTGAAGCTGACTTCTTTCTTTTATTGCAACTCTTTTAATCTTAAGGAGCTTAGAAAAAAGATTAAACCACAAAACCTAGAAAACGACCTAAAACAATCTTGGAAGAGTTATTGCTAATCTGAGAGCGCCTGTGAGCTTAAAAAATAAAGTTATTCCACTCAGAAATGAATGGAATAACTAAAAAGAATAGAGCCTCGCATAAAGCAAAACTCTAAATTAAAATTAAAAAGAATATTTAGTTTTTACCATCAAGGATGTCTTGAATTTTCTTTTGATCCTCAGCAGGTAAAGAACTCTTCATCAATTGACAGGTTGCCTTCAACTTTTCTACTTCTTTTTCAGATTGTATTAAAGCTTTAGTCAAATCACTATGGTCTCTAGCAACCTTAAGATCGCCTTCAAGATTCTCTATTTTTGCTTTAAGCTCAACAATTTCCTTCTGAGCACTATCCAATTGCGTTTGTGTTAGAATCTTCTGGAATCCAGACACATCTGCTTTAGTATAATGAATTGACCCCTCGGTTACATTTTGTAAAGTTAGTTTATCTTTTTTAAACTTCTCCAACTCACTGGATTTTAGTTTTGTAATTTTTTCCTCATACGAACTGACCATAGCTTGATAGAGAACTAATGTATTCTTCAATCTGATAATTTCCTGTTCTTGCGTATTCAGTTCCTTATTCTTTTGTTCCAATTCATTATTAGCAACGTTATACTTTCTTACAAAATCAGCTTTATCCGTCTCTAATTGCGTTTTTTCTTCTTGTAGTGTTTTTTTCAAATCGTTGAGTTTCTTCTCATATTGAGCTTTGATCTCATCTTTCTCTTGAGAATGAAGTTGTTTCAAACTATCTAAATGCTGCTTATGTAATATCGCCTCTTGTTTGTTTTTCTCTTGAGCTTCTTTTAACTGTTGTTGGAGAATCTTATTCCTATCATTAACAATGTTAACCTGATTACTAATCTCAGTTAACTGTAGAATCTTTTGATTAGCTTGTCTTTGCTGTGCGATTAATTTTTCAATCTCAGCCTGCAATGCAGATCTTTCCTGCTCAGATTTAGCATTAGCATTTCTTAATGCTTCACGTAACTCTTCGATTTCTTTAATCTTAGAGTCTACATCTTCTCGCCATGTACGGATCTCTTTTTCTAACTCGTCTACTTTACCTTCAAGAACGCAACGAGCTCTATCTTCTTTAAGTTTTCTAATCTCATCGTTTAATTGTTCAGAAACTTCGATTTTCTCTTGAACAAGCTGAGCAATTTTAGCTTCTAATTCTTTTTGGAGATCATCTTTCGATTGTCTAAGCTCTGCGAGAGCTTTTTCTAACTCGTCTTTTGCTGCTTCATCAGCTGCATTCTTAGCTTCTAATTCTCGAATTCGTGCTCTTAGCTCGACTTCTTGATTTGTAAGGTCAAGAATGCGTGTTTGAAGATCAAGAATTTTCTCTTCTAGGGAATCAATAAGATTCGTGCAGTCTCTAACTTGTTTCGTTAATAGATCTTGTAAAATCGTATATGCTGGAACTAGTAGCTGAACTTCTAAGGATTTCTCTTTCTCAATTACTGCTTGATTTGCAGCCTCGAAAGCAGATACAGCTCCTTGATAAGCTGCTTCAGCTGCCTCAAGGTCATTCTTACAGGCAGTGACGTCTCTTTGAAGAGACTCCCAAACTTTTGAAGAGGTAATCCCCGAACGACGCGAAAGATCCGCATCTAAAAGAGTTTGCTGTTTGATCTTTTCACTAACAGTCGCCAACTTAGTTCTTGCCTTCGCATATTTCTTGCTAGCATCACCCATTTCTTTATTGGCATCGTCTCGCTTCTTAACTAGCTCTTTGTACTCAGACTTAGCTTGGTTATAATCTTCAATTACCTTGTCTAAATTCTTACGCGCTTGATCGATACCACCAGAAGTAGAAACAATATTTTGCTTTAAGTTAGAGATTTGCGCGTCATCAATGTAGCGACGTTTAGGCTCGTCTTTCTTCTCGATTCTGATTGTATTTGAAGTTAAAGAACGGCAAGTTAAACAACTTGCTCCTAAAGATACAAGTAAAATACCCACAGCCACAGAAGCCCCTAGGACTACCATAGTGTAGAGCATACCAAGTTCCGCACCAAAAAGAACTGAACAGGCTAAGCCAGCAGCTAAAATAAGTATGCCAAATATAATAGCAATAATATTGGCAACTTTATGAGTCCTCGACTCACTAATACAATTACGTTGTATGCACGTTCCCTGTGAAGAGTTAGGAGTGTGCAAAGGCACAGTCTTCATAAGTAACTCATTGTTAAATATTAAAAATCGCAGATAATTGAAGCTGTTGACTTTCATTTATTGCAACCGTTTTATAAGCAGTTACTTACAGCGTGAAAGATTGTGAAAAATAATCCTTATTGGGGCCTTTTTTCTGAGATTATCTAAATTGACATAGACCGTGGCCTTCCGGGTTCTCCAGGTTCTAATGATGCCTCTACTAGTTCTGCTCGAAGCTCAGTTATTTCCTCTTTTGCAACTTCTAATTCTTGAGTAAGACGGTGGTGGACACGCTCCATGAGTTTAGCGCGTTCTTTGGCTTGTCGCAGTTCTAATCGTTGTTCTTTTATCTTTTGATTAGCTTCGTAAAGTTCTTTCGATACTTTTTGAATTCCGTCCTCATAAGTCTCTATGGTTGCATGATGAACTTGTACTTCTTCTTCATAAAGATTTTTCCAAGCATCTCTTTCTGCTTCTAAAACGGAGAACTTTATATTCAAAGTGTTAGCAGATTCTTCGAGTTCTAGCTGTTGCTCATCTAATTGAAGTTGCATATTCTCTATTTTTTCAGCGTAATCTGCTGAACACAATTGGAAAAGATTATCTATAGTATTTTCCATATCCATAATGCGGGATTGCTGTTTACGGATTGTCATTTCCAAATCTTGAGCTTCTGAAAACAATTTTCGAATTTTGGTACGGTATCCTTCTCTTTCAGAACTATCTACAAAGTCTGTTTTGGAAAGACAAGTATGAATATACTTTGCCCCTACCATGATTAAAACTATCCCTATAAGAATAGAAGCAAGCAAAAGAACAGAACAAAATATAGGTAAGGAATAAGCATAAGCAACCAAACCAATAACACTTGCAAGGATTAACACAATACCAACAGCGACAGCAGTGGTGTGCAATAGCAAACAATTCTCAAAACAGTGTGTGGAAACTTTATTTATAACAATTTGACTAGAATCAACAGGGGAAGATACGCCACTCATAGGGTACAAATACTCTCAATAAAAATGTGAAAAACCTTAGTTTTGATCCTCAGCATCATCGCTAGGTTGAACTATTATATTCTCAGCCATAAATTCTTGAATATCAGAAACATCCGTACACAAGATATTTGCTCTTTCTATTAAGACAGCTCCCGTAGGGATTTCTATGTTATTTCTATCTGTGCTCTCAGTAATGTATCCCTGAAGATTTTCTATCTTAGCTTTCAACGCTATAAGTTTTTCTTTCAGTTCGTCAACAACACCACGTTTTGGTTCTCTATTTGCTACATTATCAGTAATAAATATCTGAAGTCCGGAAACCTCTCGTTTTAATTCAGATACTTGCCGCGTTAACTTGTCAATCATTTGCTCTTTACTACGGAGGATTTGTTCTTTTTCACGAAGCTGCGTTTGCAGTTGTTTAGAAGAGCTTCTCAGTCTCTCAGCAATAACCTTTTCTGCCTCCTGGGATTGCCATGCAATTACAGATTCGGAATGAAGCAACTCACTATTGATTCGGCATCTCTCTATAATCGCATCTGAACTGGCTTGATTCTCTTTTAAGACTCTTCTCAATTCCGCTAACTCACCACGTAAACGCGAAACTAGTTCTGCTAAACTTGAGTTTTCCTGAGCCATAGCAGCATACCTACGTGTGAGGCTATCTAACTCCTCCTGTTTAATCTTTAGCAACTCTTGGATCTTAATAGCCTCTCCATTCAATTGGGATCGTAAGATACGAATATCACCTTCTTTTTCAGATAAACGGTTTTGTAGATCTTGCAATCGCGTTTGCAAATCTCGGAAAATACTCTCAGATCTAGAAATCTCTAACCGACGAGAACGAGCTAATTTAAAGATGATAGCGACATGTATTCCTCCTAAAAACAGTAGCAACATAACTCCAAGAATTATCCCAATAATAATCCCATTGAATACTGTTGATCCCAAAGCACCAAATAAAACAAGTAGAGCTATGTTAGCCGCTAGCACAGCTAGACCTAAAATTGTTGCAATGACAGAGGTAATCAACACAATACGGGGTTTATTGATATTATAACGACTGGAAGCTAATTGCTGCGTATGAGCAAACACTAAGGGAAGTGAAGGGTTCATAAGTTGCTCGCCTCAATATAATTGTGTGATAAACAACTAATTCTAAATAGAATAAGTTGAAAACATTCAATACACCTAATGTATTTAATATCAAGTTATTTATTCTTAAAATAAAGAAATTCAACAAGTTAATCCTGATTTATTCACAATAAAAAGAAAAAGGGCTCCGTACTTGATGTAGAGAGCCTTTTTGAAATTATCACACAAAGAATTATTTAGACGCGTTATGTTCCGAAGAAGTACTTACCTCATCATCAGCATTGCCTTCTTCCATAATCATATATTCAATATTCTGTTGATGAGTTGGAGATCCTAAAACATTATTAGCTTCAAACCAATCCGCGTCTTCTTCGATCTCGTCATCACTAGAGGGCAGTTCTATCTCCATGCTCGCTTCTTCCAATCGAGATTCTAATTCACGTGATAGGTTATTAATTTCTTCTCTAGCCGATTGTAGCTGCTGCTCTAGACTTGCTTTATCGGTTACATGGCGATGCAAATCCTCACTAAACTTTCCCTCACTATGTTCTGCTCTATTAAACTGCGAGATAATTTCTTCTCTAAGACAGTCCAATTCGAGTCTTTGTTCTTGTAATCGTCTATTTAAATCTCGTTCTACCACTTCTAAATTACGCACTCTTCGATTTAGTACTCCTGTTTCATATCGATGCTGACGCATGGAAGCACAAAGATGAAAAAGGTTATAAACAGCGACGCAGACAAGCAAAATAGATACGATTATAGTCAGGGTCACAAAAATAATATGAAGAGACCCTAACTTTGTATGAGAGGCGATACGTACAGCAACTTGCGCCCCAAAGATAATGAAGCTCAAGGCTATCGCTGTAATATTCACAACGCGATGGCCTTGAGGCCCATGTACAGTAAAACAAACAGGAAGTCTGTTTAAATTTGTGCTCGTGTAGTTAGAAACCCCATTCACAACTTCCTCTCGGATAAAATGAAAAACACATAGGTATCAAGAAACATAAAAGTTTCGTGTATAAGTGACGCGAAGATATTCAGAATAACTCCTGGATATCTCGATGTAGACTTCTATCCTAAAATGATCGCTGAGAATGGATACAAGCGTTAATGAGACTGCACTTTAGTTTCTAATTCTTCCACTTTTTTTGTTGCTTCATTAAGAGTTTCCTCTTGACGGTTGAGTAACTTCAAACTCGTAGCATGACGTATCAAATAATATCCCATCAAACAGATGAGCAAAAGTCCCGCAATAGCCACACCAAGAGGGGCTAGGAACCGTACAGGGGCTCCCCCACCAAAATGAATTCATAGGGTAAATAGCCCAAATAAACGCTAAACTTGTAAACAAGTAATCAAGCTAGCAACACGATTGACTTTTGTATTACGTACATTACAACAAGAAACATTCTTAGTCTCCATACTAAATAGGGGTGGGTGCATTAACCAACATAAGCACTCTCCTGAAATGAATTGCATCGTATTCAGAAACAAGTTTAATTAATACGCAATACAAAGATAAGAAAATTAAATACGATAATTGAGAAAAATGAAAAATAATTAATCGATTAAAGAAATAAAAATTAATAGTATATTCGGATATGCGGGAAATAATGCATTTATGTATTTCCAGATATCTGAAGAAGAAAAAGAGAACAAAGTCCCCTTTGAAGCAACTCGACAAACGAGTGGCTATTGCACTATTTTTTTGACCACTAAAACCGGAGATATGTTTCAGATTTTAAATAAATCTCCATATCTTCACAACTGACTAGCCATTTTTGATCTGATTTACTGTACTAGTTGCAATTCGATTGGACGAGAATACTTACTCATAAAATAATTTATAGCCACGTATAAAAGCAGCAAACTAGCTACCATAGACACAACTAGTAAAACAAGCAGTATAGAATAAGGATTATAAAAAGCAATTGACCCTATTTATTCAATAGGGTCAACGCAGCTTATATTATTAATTTAAAGAGCAGTAAATACACATTCACAGCCTTTTATTTCGTAATTATCGATGTAAAATTAATCAACATCCCCAGAACCACTCTCATCTACATTCTCAACTTCATCAGAACCATGCCCAGAACCACTCTCATCTACATTCTGAACTTCATCAGAACCATGCCCAGAACCACTCTCATCTACATTCTCAACTTCATCAGAACCATGCCCAGAACCACTCTGATCTACATTCTCAACTTCATCAGAACCATGCCCAGAACCACTCTGATCTACATTCTGAACTTCCTCAGAACTACCCCCAGAACCACTCTGATCTGCATCTACTTGGCTGTTAGCAGCATTTATTTGGGCTTGGAGAGCTGCTACCTCAATTTGCAAAACTCTAACTTCATTATGTGCTTTAGCTAGCATTGCAATTTTTTGTTGCGTTAACCGTTCCGCACAACGTGTTTCTCTTCGTTCATAGTCTACATCGAATGCTAATCTTTGCACGTCTTTTGACAGGACTTTAATGCGCCTTTCTGCTGCAAGCAATTGATCTGTTTTAAGTCCAAGCTGAGATTGTTGCTCTCTAACTGCCGCGCGTAGGCTTGCGTTGTCCTTAGCGAGTTGCAAATCAGCAGGAACCTGTCGGTATCTTAAAACTAGCTGATACATAGCCATAGATAAAAGAATAACGCTAGCAAATAGCGCGACTCCAATAATGACAGCAAGAGTTGTCGATGTAGGTAAAGCAAAGAAAACCAAAGCCCCTACCAAGACTCCGATAAGTACTATCCCTGCTAATAAGGTAATAGCGGTAGAAATTCGTTGATATTTACTTGCTTGTATGCTACAGAATGGCTGTTTTTGTGTTGTAGGTGTAGGTGTCGTTGTTGGAGGAGGAGTAGTGTTTACTAGGTTAGTTGTCATAAACCGCTCACTTTAAATAAAATAAACTTAAAACATTGAAACAGTTCTAGTATTTTAAATGCAAGGACTTTACGCCAAATGACAAGTAAAAGATTTAATTGAAGAATTAGAAGGAAACAATCTAAAGAGAAAAGCTTCGCTGATTTTCATAAATTGTGCGCCTAGAAACCAATGATTATTTTGCGCACTTTATACAAGAAAAAAATCTTGTATTTTCAAAAAACTTTTTTAGGGATGTTGAGAATATATTTTTATTAGAGGGAAATAAGAAATTAAAGATCCCCATCGATAACGGGGGATCTTCAATCAAGACGGAGAGCATTATTTATCTTCAAATTGCTTTAACTTATCTTCGGCAATCTTAAGAGCTAAATCTTTAGATTGCATATCTAGAGAGACTTGCAAAAGAGCACGTTGAGCTTCAGTTAATCTCTTCTGATAATCTTCTAATTGAATGCGAGATTCTTCTAATTGATTACGGAGATCTTGAGCAACTTGTTTTGCTTCTTGTTGCTCTGCTAGTGATCTTTTTTCAATAGTATTAGGACTCAAATTTTCCTCATGAGCTCTAAGCGCTTCTGTAAGCTCCGTGATTTTTATTTCTAGCTCAATTACATGTTCACGAGAATCCTCCAGCTCTTCTCGCAACGAAAATAGCTTAGCCTCTCTAGTATCATATATTTCTTGTTCTAGTTGATAAAGAGCCCTGGAATCAATCGGAGCATTCGGAGGAAAGTTAAAATCACGAACCCTTGCTTCAAACTCCGCATCACCATCACAATACTGCTGCAATCTTAATGCTCTCATACTTTCCACTCTATCTCTCCCTGTTGCAGAATCATTTGAACGAGAAAGTAGAGTACTTTCTAACTCGAAAATC